>NZ_JBFOCS010000054.1:0-63042 GCF_040907905.1 Aeromonas sp. s13
CATCATTTCAAGAATCCCAGGTCGTTTAGCTCAGCTGGGAGAGCACCTCCCTTACAAGGAGGGGGTCACTGGTTCGATCCCAGTAACGACCACCATATTTGTAGTAAAAAGTTTAAAAAATGATTTAGATGGGTCGTTAGCTCAGTCGGTAGAGCAGTTGACTTTTAATCAATTGGTCGCTGGTTCGAATCCAGCACGACCCACCATCATTTCAGAATCCCAGGTCGTTTAGCTCAGCTGGGAGAGCACCTCCCTTACAAGGAGGGGGTCACTGGTTCGATCCCAGTAACGACCACCATATTCGCAATCAAGGCTGAGATATCAGCTGAGATTGCAGAGAAAGTCCCCACTCAGATGGGGATTTTTTTGCCTGAAATTCAGTGAACAGCACTTTCTATTGTTCGATCTCTTAACCTGTCCCGTCAGCTCCCGCCTTATCCAAGCGCCCTTTTCCATTCCCGCTCTTGGTCTGCTGATGTCTGCTCATCTTATTGCAGCTCCTTGATCGTCGCCTCTGGCGAGCGGCAATAAAAAGGGCAGGCCAAGGCCTGCCCGCAAAGATGCGCAAGGTGCTACATGATCCCGCGGATCAGGATCCCGCTGATCAGCAGCGGCGCCACCACGCGCCAGCACCAGAGCAGCGCCAGACGCAGGGCGGGTGACAGGCCTACAGGGAGAATGGCATCACCCAGGCGCCAGCCCAGCAGCAGGGTCAGTACCAGACCAAACAGCGGCATCATCAGGTTGGAGGTCAGATAGTCGAGCAGCTCGAAGATGGTCTTGCCAAACAGGGTCAGATTGCTCCATGGGCCGAACGACAGGCTCACCGGAATGCCGGAGGCCATGATAAGCAGGGTCAGTACCCGGCAGGCGCCACGACGCGACCAACCCCACTCCTCGGTGGTGAAGCGCACCAGATGCTCCAGCATGGAGATGGAGGAGGAGAGAGCGGCGACCAGCAGCAACAGGAAGAAGACCACCCCCAGCCCCTGACCGAACGGCAGATGGCTGAAGACGGCAGGCATGGTCATAAAGGTGAGACCCGGCCCGGCAGTGGGATCGATGCCGGTGGAGGCCAGCGCCGGGAAGATCATCAAGCCCGCCAGCACCGAGATAAGGCTTGCCAGAGTGACCACCCAAACCCCGGAGCGCAGCACCCCTTCGCTATTGGGCAGGTAGGCGCCATAGGTAGTGTGTACCCCGAGCCCGATGGAGAGGGAGAAAAAGGCCAGCCCCAGCGCGTCCAGCACGCTCTGGCCGGTCAGCATGGAGAAGTCCGGCAGCAGCAGCTGGCGCACACCCGCCATGGAGCCCGGCATGGAGAGACCGACCCCCACCAGCAGCAACATCATGATGAAGAGTGCGGGCATCATCCAGCGCAGTGCCCGCTCCACCCCTTTCTGAATACCTCCCTGCACGAACCACCAGGTTAGCCCGGCAAACACCAGATGGGTCAGCACCGGCCACCAGGGGTTGCTGACATAGCCGTTGAACAGGGCGGTGAGGGCGCTTCCTTCGCTCAGGTTGAGCTTGCCAGCCATCGCCAGCGCGGCGTAACCCACAGTCCAGCCGCCTACCACGCTGTAGAAGCTGTAGATAAAGAAGCCGCAGGCGATCCCCATATACCCCATCCAGCGCCAGTTCGGCCCCACCAGTTTGCGAAAAGCGCCGAGCACCCCGCGCTGGCTATGGCTGCCGAGCAGGGTTTCGCCGACCTGTACCGCTACCCCCAGGGTGAAGCTGAACAGCAGAAACACCAGCAGAAAGGCGCCACCGCCATTGGTGGCGGTCACATAGGGAAACTTCCAGATGGCACCAAGGCCAATCGCTGTGCCTGCTGCGGCCAGCACATGACCGAGACGGGAAGACCACTGAACCTGGCTCATACAACCTCCGGGTAACACGACATCGAAGCAATACTCCTCTGTAGCAATAAACGACAGACCATAAAAAAGGCCGCCTGAGGCGACCTTTGCAATGAACATTCAGAAAAACTGTGCGTGCAAGGTCACCTCTCTTGCGAGCTAAAAAATCGACCAAACAGCACGAGGATGGCAGACATGAGGTGACAACCTGACTAATGAATGAGGAAACAGCCTAAACCATGGAAAGAATAATTGACACATAAAATCAAAATTTTTTTATGTGTGCCGCTGTCACCACTCTGGCTATACGTACAACTCAATGGGGGAAAACCTCGCCGGGCCGTATCTTTTCTACCTTGTGGCTATTTACTGGGCGATAATCGACGTAGCTTCTTCTGGAACTAGTGACCGCTACATGGCGCTGACGGGAACAACGATGAGACAGGATGTCGTATGAGATGGATGGTGCTGCCCTGGTTACTGATCAGCCTGAGTGTGTCGGCGCAGCCCGGATTAACCCTGCTGAGTCACGACTTACCCCCCTTTACCGAATACCGCGACGGCAAGCTCGACGGATTTGCCATTCGCCTGATCGATGAGGTGCAGGAGGAGCTTGGCACCCGCTATCCGGTGCGGATTTACCCGCTCAAGCGGGCGCTGGCGCTGGCACGGGTCGAGCCCGGCTATGGACTGTTCGTGGTACAGCGGCTCCCGGAACGGGAGTCCCATTTCAAATGGGTTGGCCCGCTCTTTATCAATCGGGTCTTTATCTATCAGGCGCCGGATAGTCGCCACCCGCTGACCTCGCTGGCGCAGCTGCGGGAGCTGCCCAGAGTGGGGGTAGTACTGGGTAACGCCGATGATGTGCGGCTGACCCATGAGGGCTACACCAATCTGGTGCGCTACAAGACGGTCGGGGAGGCGATAGAGCGGCTGATGCTGGGCAAGATCGATGCCTTGCCGATGGCGGAGCTGGTGATGGAGGCCACCCTCGACAAGATGGGGTTATCCCGGCGCAGCATCGTCAGCAGTGGAGTGCTGCTTCATCAGGCCGGTCTCTATATCGTCTTCTCCAAGGGAACGGATGATGCCGAGATCACCCGCTGGCAGCATGCCCTGGATGCCGTCAGAGCCGCACAGGGGCGGGCCGATGAGCCCACCCGCGAAGAGTAACCGTCACACCAGACCGCGAATCAAGATCCCGCCGATCAGCAAGGGGGCAATCCAGCGCCAGCAGTTCATCAGCAGGTGATGCCAGTGGCTGGCAATCCCCTGCGGCAGTGCCTTGCGTCCCAGCTTCCAGCCCAGCAGCAGCGTCAGCATCAGGCCGAACAGCGGCATCATCAGGTTGGAGGTGACAAAGTCCAGCAACTCGAAAATGGTTTTGCCAAACAGGGTGGCGTGTTGCAGCGGGCCAAACGACAGGCTGACCGGAACACCGCTAACCATGACGAATCCAGTGATGGCGCTGCAGGCCGTGCGGCGTGACCAGCCCCAGGTCTCGCACAGGAAGCACTGCAAATGCTCCAGCAGGGAGATGGCCGAGGAGAGCGCCGCAAAGACCAGCAGGGCGAAGAAGATCACCTCAAGCACCTGACCGAAGGGCAGCAGCTGAAATACTGCCGGCATGGTCATAAAGGTGAGACCGGGGCCGGAGGCCGGGTCGATACCGGTCGAGGCCAGCACCGGGAAAATCATCAAGCCCGCCAGTACCGCCACCATGCTGGCCAGCAGCACCACCCAGAGGCTGGAGCGACCAACCCCTTCGCTGGTCGGCAGATAGGCGCCGTAGGTGGTGTGGATGCCAAGACCGATGGAGAGGGAGAAGAAGGCCAGCCCCATGGCATCGAGCACGCCGGACATCCCCAGCTTGCTGAAGTCGGGCATCAGGAAGTGACGTACCCCCGCCATTGCATTGGGCAGGGTGAGGCCAAAGGCGACCAGCATCAGGATCATCAGGAACAGGGCCGGCATCATCCAGCGCAGGGTGCGCTCCACCCCTTTCTGAATGCCGCCTTGCACCACCATCCAGGTGAGGGCGGCAAACAGCAGATGGGTGAGAATGGGCCAGACGTCACCGCTGACATAGTCATTGAAGCGGGCGGTGAGGGCCGCCGCATCGCCATGGTTGAGCTGGCCTGAGATGGCCATGCCGGTATAACCCAGGGTCCAGCCGCCCACCACGCTGTAGAAGCAGTAGATGAGCAGGGTAGAGATCACCCCCATTACCCCAACCCAGCGCCACTGTTTGCCGAGCAGATCGGAGAAGGCACCCACTACCCCGCGGCGACTCATGCCGCCGAGCAGGGTTTCCCCCATCAGTACTGCAACCCCCAGGGTGAAGCTGAACAGCAGAAAGACCAGCAGGAAGGCACCGCCGCCGTTGACGGCGGTGACATAGGGGAATTTCCAGATTGCGCCGATACCGACCGCGGAACCCGCTGCGGCGAGGATGTAACCGAGTCGGGATGACCATTGGGACTGCTTCATAAGAACTCCAATCGAGCGCCCCTTGGCAGGGGCAGAATGGCGCTCATGTTACGGAGGTCACGGCGCAATCACTACGACGGTTATCAGGTGTAAATGCGATTTATTGGCATGATTGGCTAATTTAATTCTGTTTTTTGCCCAATCCTGCCACCAAATAAAAACCGGAGCGAGATTGCTCCGGTTTGGTCTCTGACAACTGCTCGTCGGGGGACTAGATCACCCCGAGCTCCCGCAGCCGCTCCATCAGGTAGCTGTGGGCGGTATGGCGCTCGGAGAGCACCACATCCGGGCGCGGGTGGAGGAACAGCGGTAGGGAGATGCGTGACTTGCTGGCACTGCCACCGGTCGGGTTGATGACGCGGTGAGTAGTGGAGGGATAGTAGCCGCGAGAGGCCTCCTGCAGCATGTCGCCGATATTGATGATGAGGGTGCCAAAGTCGCACGGCACGTCCATCCACTCGCCATCGGAACCCTTCACCTGAAGCCCCGGCTCGTTGGCGGCGGGCAGAATGGTGAGCAGGTTGATATCCTCGTGGGCGGCGGCGCGGATGGCGCCCGGTTCCTCGGTGCCATCGAACGGCGGATAGTGCAGCACCCGCAGCAGGGTCTTCTGGCTCTCTTCGAGCATCGAGGAGAGGGGGCAGCTGTAGTGAGCGGCGATATCGGCCGGGGTGTACTGCTCGACCCAGCCCAGCAGCTCGGCGGCCAGACCGTTGGCGAGGCGGTAGTACTCCATCGCCTGCTCCTTCAGTTCTTCCGGCATCTGGCCCCAGGGGTAGATGTGGAAGTACTCCTTGATGTCTTTCTGGCTATGGCCCTTGGCCACCTCGGAGACCGACGGCGGGAAGTAGCCATCCTGGGTTTCGCGGTTGAACAGGAAATCCTGCTTCTGCTCGCTCATGAAGAAGCGATACCAGTTGTCGTAGATGGACTGCACCAGCTCTTTCGGGATGGGGTGGTTGGTCAGCACGCCAAAGCCGGTGGTTCGCAGGGATTCGGTGAAGCGTTGGGCCGCATCGGGTGAGCGGTAATCGACGGTCAGGACTTTCATTGTTTTTGTTGCGAGCCAGTTAAAAGATGGCGCAGTTTACCTTGCACCTGATAACAAGGAAAGCGGGTTGGCCGCCCCGTCTGGCACGGCGTTGAATAGTGACAAAAACATCAAATAAACCGCGCCAGACCGCACGGGAGCGCATCCCTTGTTATGGCCTTTTATCCTCTCTAGAATGCCGGTCACTATCTTTTCCGGAGTCTGTTCATGTCCCCCAAAATCCTGTTGCTGACCCTGCCGGTATTGCTGGCGGGATGCAGTGCCCTGTCAGAAGATGAGTGCCGCACCATGAGCTGGTACAACCTGGGTTATCAGGATGGATCGGAAGGCAAAACCCGTCAGGCGACCCGCGATTACGTTTCGTCATGCAGCGAGTATGGCCTCAAAGTGGATGAAGCCGAGTGGAAACGGGGCTACGACAAGGGGTTGGAGCTCTACTGCATCCCCGAGCTGGCTTACAGCAAGGGCAAGGAGGGGCAGGCCTATCTGGGGGTATGCCCCAATGACGCCAGCTTCCTCAAGCAGTATCAACGCGGCTACGAAGAGTACAAACTGGCCGCCCGCATGCGGGAGATCAGCGACGAGCTGGAGCGTACCGAGCGGGATATCGATACGCTGGAGCGCAGCATCCGCAACGAAACCAACACGGAACAGCGCGACTACTACCGCGCCAAGCGCGATCGGGCCATGCGCCACTACGAATCCCTGCGCCGGGAGTATAACCGTCTGCGTTATCCGGATCGGGTGATCCAGTTCTCCTTCGGCGGTTAATCCCTCTCTTCATGGCCAGCCCGCGTGCTGGCCATGTTGCATCTTGTCAGCTCAGGGCAGTACCCAGCGCTGCAGTGCCAGTGCGATACCATCTTCGTTGTGGTCGGCCGTGACCCGATGGGCATGGCTCTGGATCTGCGGGGCCGCATTGCCCATGGCCACCGCCAGCCCTACCTGCTCAAACATGCTGATGTCGTTGTTGTTGTCCCCAAACGCCACCACCTGCTCCATCGCAATCCCTTCGCTGGCTGCCCACTGGGCCAGCCGGTTGCCCTTGCTGCAACCGGGCTGTACCAGCTCTACCGCATAGGGGGCCGCCCAGTCGCGGGTAAAGGGCATCTGCTCGACCACCTCGCCCATAAAGGTGTGCAGGCGTGCCGGATCCTGATTGAACAGCTCCAGCTTCCAGACCGGGTTGTCGAGCCAGCCTGCCAGCTCCTCGACCGGGTGGAGGGCGATCTTGAGGTGGTCCGGCTGATTGGCCGACCAGTGGTGGATGCGGGTGACATGCTCTTCGCAGCCGATGTAGCCGATCCCCTCGCTCAGGTGGAACAGAGCGCCCATCTGCTGCGCCTCGACCGCGGCCAGCAGCTCGGTAAGCGGGGCGGCCGCCAGCGGGTCGCCGCTGAGGATCCGGTTCTGCACCGGATCATAGAGATAGGCGCCATTGCTGCAGATGAGGGGGGTATCGAGGGCCAGCTCGTGGTGGAAGGGGCGTGCCGTCATGTAGTGGCGCCCCGTGACCAGCAGCACCTTGATGCCGTGGGCGCGGGCTTGCGCCAGTGCTGCCCGGGTGGCCGACGAGATCTTGTGATCCCGGGTCAGCAGGGTGCCATCCATATCGAGCGCGATGGCCTTGTACTCACTCATAGCTCCTCCAGCATCGAACAAATCCGCAAAGAGCCTTACCGTCCCAGACCCGGCGCCCCGATGCAAGTCTTGCCCGCGGCCGAAGCGCCGAACTGTGATCCCTTCGTGGCTCAGGTGCAGCTGGCCAGCTGTTGACGACGGTCAGCACGGCGGCGCAGCAGATAGAAACCGGCGGCACTGGCAAGGGAGCAGAGGGTGGCGAGATAGAAGGGCCACTCGGTACCGGCCAGCAGCACCAGACTACCAAGCAGCACCGCCAGGATCTCGCTGCCCACGGCGAGGGCGCGGTAGAGCCCCATCGCCTGCCCCTGCTGCTCCGGGTGACTGCGGTTGGAGATCGCCACCGAGGTGGCCAGCTCCCCCAGACTCATGCCGATGCCAGCGGGAACGAAGGTAAGCGCCAGTCCCCACCAGTGCACGGGCAGGATAAAGAGCAGCATGCCGCTCGCCATCACCAGATGGCCGACAATGCCGAGGGAGCTGCCGCGCCAGTGACGGGCGATGCGGGAGCCGAGCCAGGAGCCCGCCATCATAGGCAAACTCACCAGCACCGCCGCTTGCGCCAGCTGGGCCGGATCCCAGGCCAGCCGCTCCACCAGCCAGATATTGAAGTAGGTGAAATAGAGCTGCACGGCGCCATAGCTGATCAGGGTGAGCGCGAAGTAGGGGAGCAGGGCCGGTTGCAACAACAGCTGGCGGCTGGAGATGGTCGCTGCCTGACGGGTGGCCGCCACCGGCGGACGATAGGGGATCAGCCAGTAGACCAGCAGCAGGTTGAGCAGGGTCATTCCTACCGCCAGCCAGGCGGCCAGACTGTAATCCCCCGAGATCACTGCGGCGTAGCCCCCGATCACCGGCCCCACTACCCAGCCCAGATTCATGCCGATATTGATCCAGGCGAAGCTGCGGGCCTTGTGCTCCTTGCCGGCGAGATCCGCCGCCATCGCCTGCACGATGGCGATGTTGCCGTTGCACAGCCCCTCCACAATCCGGCTGAGCAGCAACAGGGGGAGTGAGCGCCAGGCGATACCGAGTGCCATCAGGGCATAGCCTGCCAGTACCCCCGCCAGCGAGAGCAACAGCAGTGGCTTGCGGCCATAGCGGTCGGAGAGGCGCCCGAGCCAGGGGCTGCCCACCAGCTGGAACAGGGGATAGAGCCCCATGATGACCCCCAGCCACACTTTGCGGCTCCAGTCGGAGGCTTCCGGCGTCAGCATGCCGTGGGCCGGATCCAGCAGCAAGGGTGCCAATACCGGGGAGGGGAGACTGAAGCCTGCAACTGCCAGCGTGACCGTCATGACCAGCACCCAGAGGGGATTTTTGTGCCCGTGTTTCTCCATGTTGCACCCATTAAATAAAGTTATTGGTTTATTTATGCTGATTCATAGACGGGATTAAGTAAAGTGAATTATTGATTTAATAAAGGGTGCTCCCCATAATGAGATCATGAACGCAAGCACCGACAAGATCCTGTTTCTGCTCAAGAGCCATGGCCCGCAGAGCGCCGCCGCGCTGGGGGAGCAGTTGCAGATGACCTCCATGGGCGCCCGCCAGCACCTGCTCACGCTGGAGCAGGAGGGGTGGGTCACATTCAGCGATGAGGCGCGCGGGCGCGGTCGTCCCGTGCGGTTGTGGCAGCTCACCGAGCAGGCCTGGCAGCGCTTCCCCGATAGCCATAGCGATCTGACCGTGCAGTTGATCGACAACGTGCGCGAGCTGTTTGGCGAGGAGGGGATGGAGCGGCTGATCCTGCAGCGAGAGCAGCAGATGTTGGCGCGCTATCAGGAGGCGCTGGGGTCCCATGGTCTCTCTGGCCGGCTGGCGGCGCTCAGGGAGCTGCGCACTCGCGAGGGCTACATGGCGGAGATCCTCCGCGAAGAGGATGGCAGCTGGCTGCTGTGGGAGAGCCACTGCCCCATCTGTGCGGCGGCGCGCACCTGCCGCGGTTTTTGTCGCAGCGAACTGGCGCTGTTTCGCCAGCTGCTGGCGCCGGCGACGGTGGAGCGGGAGCAATATCT
This sequence comes from Aeromonas sp. s13, assembly GCF_040907905.1. Classification (NCBI taxonomy): domain Bacteria; kingdom Pseudomonadati; phylum Pseudomonadota; class Gammaproteobacteria; order Aeromonadales; family Aeromonadaceae; genus Aeromonas; species Aeromonas sp. s13. The sequence goes on from NZ_JBFOCS010000054.1 coordinate 9,066, forward strand.
GCTGGAGGGGGCGCATCGCTGCCTCTATCGCATCACGCCGCCCGCGCTCTGATTGCGTCAAACGCCCAAAAACAACAAAGCAGGCGCCGGGATGCCTGCTTTGTTGCCTTCGGGGAGGGGGTTCTCTCGTTCCAGCCCGTCGTTTCCCGATAAGGTAAGACGGCTGATGGGGCTCTTGACCCGGTAAGGTCCTTCACCGCAGAGACCCGGTCAGGTATCTGCTTTGCCACCGGAAGATGTAACCATAGTATCCCTCCCATGCCGGTGAGTGGTTGCAAAGTAACCACTTATTTCGGTTGTTTTTGCAATAGTTCACCCTTAATCTAGGAAAAGTGGATTAGTCATTGCAACGAGGAAGGGTAGATGCTGAAACTTGATCGCATAGACAGACATATTCTCGAGCTGATGCAGGAGAATGGCCGCATCAGCAATCTGGAACTGGCCGAGCTGGTCGGGCTCTCGCCGTCCCCCTGCTCCCGCCGGGTCAAGGCGCTGGAGGATGCCGGTCTCATCGACACCCACGTTACTCTGCTCAACGCCCGCCAGCTTGGCCTCACCCTCACCGCCTACATTCACATTTCCATGGACAGACACACGCCCGAGCGGTTCGAAAACTTCGATCGCGCCATCAGCGAACTGCCCGAAGTGCTGGAGTGTGACCTCATCACCGGCAATGATGCCGACTACCAACTCAAGGTGGTGGTGCGCGACATGGAGCACTACCAGCACTTCCTGCTGGACAAGCTGACCCATATTCCGGGGGTGACCGGTGTGCGCTCCAGCTTCGTGCTGCGCCGCATCAAGCACAAGACGGCGCTGCCGCTCAACCATCTGGGTTGAGCCCGCGCAAGCCGCTCATATAAACAGAAAGAGGAGGCCAGTGGCCTCCTCTTTTGCTATTCGCTCTTGGTTATTCGGTAGTGGTTATCGGTCTGGATTAGCTGTCGCGGTGACGGGGTGACTGCCGTGGTCAGACGCTGACCTGGCTGATGTTTTCCACCTGCAGCAGCCAGCCGCTCTGCTCCTGCTGCGGTTCGCCGCTGACCCGCAGCCGCTCGCCGGTCGGCACCCACTGCCCCTCGGGCAGGGAGACCAGCAGGCTCTCGCTGCCGTTGTCGAACAGCCAGCGATCTTCGCCAAGCGATTCAATCAGATAACCTTCCATCTCCACTCTGGACTCGGCTTGCCAGGATGGCGCAACGGAATCACGGCTCTCGATGAAATCCCCCTGAACACCAAAACTGGCTAGCCCCCACAGAATGGAGAGCCCGACGATGGATGTTTGCATCTTGTCTCTCCTCTTTTGGAACTGTAGGGCCAGTATGGGAACAGAAAACTGAGCGCACCATGAACAAGGTGGCAAAGTGCTGGCGAGATCGCGAAAAAATCCGGCCAATTGGCCGGCAGTGTCATTTTATGGTGCCTAGATCACACTATTTGGCGGCTTCTTCTGCCATCCGTTCAGCTCTTGGCTTATTCGTCCACATGGCTACCCCGCGATGATCCCCACAGATCCCCTCTGCCACCACGGCGCGAACCCGGGTGCCATCTTTGCAAATGGCCTGCCAGGCGTCGGCATCATCGATGGCGAGCGAGTTGGGGGGCGGCGTGGTTTGGCAAGCCGTGAGCAGCAGAGCGCACAGGGGGAGCAATTTTTTCATGGCGGACTCCTCGGGGTGATGGGGGACTGAGAGGATGGGGATGGCCTCTCCATCCGGGCTTCACTCCCCAGCATCAGTGATAACCGGTTCAGGGGCAAGGGGAGGAGCCACCGACAGGCGCAGGTGCCGTGCAGCCGGGGCTTGCCCTGTGCCCTCCTTGGGCCTAAGGTGGGGCCGTTTTACTGCCTGATTGAAGGAGCGTTTTCATGTCCACTCTCTATCCCCGCGTCGGGGTCGGCGTCATCCTGACCAACGCCCAAGGCCAGGTGCTCCTTGGCAAACGCAAAGGGAGCCATGCCCCCTACTGGTCGATCCCGGGTGGTCATCTGGAGTTGGGGGAGAGCTTCGAGTCGGCGGCGATCCGCGAGGTGGCCGAGGAGACCGGACTTGGAATTCACGGGCCCGAGGTGGTAGCGGTGACCAACAATCTGGAGACATGGCGCGAGAGCGGGCTGCACTATATCTCGGTGACGCTGCACGCCCGGGCCGATGGTGAGCCGCAGCTGCTGGAGCCGGAGAAGTGCGAAGGCTGGGTCTGGTGCGATCCGCGCGCGCTGCCTGAGCCCCATTTCGACGCCAGCCGTCAGTCCATCGCCTGCTGGCTGGCGGGACGCTGCTATCTGCCGGGTGATGTGCCAATGGTGTCGGCCGAATCAGCCTGATTGTCATAAAACGATCATCGCGCTGTCATAATATCCCCTCTCCATCGGGAGAAGAGAGATGAGGGAGAAGAGCGTGGGACAGGTATTTATTCAGTTTTTATGGCTGGGATGCATCAGCTTTGGTGGTCCGGCCGCTCATATCGGCTATTTCCAGCGCACCTTCGTCCAGCGGCTCGGTTGGCTGACACAGGCCGAATTTGCCCGCCTGCTGGCGCTGTGCCAGCTGCTGCCGGGGCCCGCCTCCAGCCAGCTTGGTTTCGCCATCGGTCGTCATCGCGCCGGTCTGGGCGGGGCGCTCTCAGCTTTTCTTGGCTTCACGCTTCCCTCATTTCTTCTGCTACTGGCGGCTGCGATCGGTATCGGCCAGCTGGGCAGCAATTTGTGGCTCGATGCGGCGCTGCACGGCCTCAAGCTGCTGGCGCTCATCGTGGTGGCCGATGCGGTGCTCACCATGAGTCGTCAGTTCTCTGCCACGGGAATGACCCAAGGGATTATGGTGGTGACCGCTGCTGCACTCTGGTGGCAGCCCGGTCTGATGACTCAACTGTTGATGCTGGCGGGAGCGGCGCTGATCTGCGCCCGCAGCCAGCGCGGGGCGGGGAGTCGCCCAGCCTCCGCCGAGCTGCCTTCTGCCGCCAGCAGTCAGCCTCATTGGCCGACCCTGCTGCTGTTTGGCATCCTTTTTATCGGCCTGCCGCTGCTCGGCAGCCCGCTTGGCCAGCTGGTTGCCGACTTCTATCGCGCCGGTAGTCTGGTGTTTGGCGGTGGCCATGTGGTGCTGCCGCTGCTGCAAGAGAGCGTGGGCCACACTCTCAACGAGCAGCAGTTTCTGACCGGTTACAGCCTGGCCCAGTTGGTGCCGGGCCCCATGTTTACCCTTGCCACCTATCTTGGCGCCCAGCTGCAGCCCGAGATGCCGCTGCTCGGAGCCTTGTCGGCGACCCTGGCGCTCTTTGCACCCGGTTTTCTGCTGCTCTGGGCGGTGGGCCCCTGCTGGCAACAGTGGCTGGCCCGTCCCCGTCTGGCGGGGGCCGTCACCGGAATCAACGCCGCCGTGGTGGGCTTGTTGTTGGCGGCCCTCTATCAGCCGGTGTGGCAGAGCGCGGTGCTGGCGCCGACCGATCTGGCGCTGGCGGCCATCGGCTTTTATCTGCTGCGGGTGGTGAAGTTGCCGGTGCCGGCCATCGCGGCCCTGTTGGTGATGGCCACCATCCTGCTGGCGTGAAGCCGGTGAAATCCCGATAAAAAACGGCGCCTCCGTGATGGAGGCGCCGTTTTTATTGCAATGGGTCAGCCGCTTAAGCGTCGGGATCGAAATCCAGACTCAGGCTGTTGACGCAGTAGCGCTGGCCGGTCTCGGTCGGTCCGTCGGGGAAGACGTGACCGAGGTGAGAGCCGCACTGGCGGCAGGTGATCTCCACTCGCTTCATGCCGTGGCTGTTGTCCTCGGTGTACTCCACCGTCCCCTCGATGGCCTTGTCGAACGAGGGCCAGCCGCAGCCGGAATCAAACTTGGCTCCTGAGTGAAACAGCACGCTCTTGCAGCAGACACAGAGGTAGTCGCCGCTCTTGCGATTGTGGAGCAGGGCGCCGCTGTAGGGGCGCTCTGTGCCCTTCTCCCAACAGACGTGAAACTGCTCGGCGGTCAGTTTGCTGCGCCACTGTTCCGGATTGTTACTGCTCATACCGACTCCTTGCCATCCATACCGGAGCCCAGCATAACGGCTCCGTAAAGCTGACTCCAGCATGCCTCTTATGCTTTGCCTGTATCTGTGATCGAGGTGGCAACCATCTCCTCACCGGATGCAGGGAGAATTTCCTGCTGCGGTGGCTGGGCATCTTCCGCCGTGCTTGCCAGCGCCACCCGCTCCAGCAGTTTGAGGGAGTGGGCCCGGCCGACTGCCACCTGCCGTTTGATGTCATCGGGCAGGAAGGGGAGGCCATCGTTGGTGGCGGTGTCGATGGTCTGGATCCACTCCAGCCCTTCCCCCGGCGGTGGCAGGCGGAACTGGATATCATAGTCGCTGGCGTTGAACAGCACGTACCAGCGCTCGCCGACACAGTTGATCATGCCGATATCCATGGCGAACGCCTGCCCCATGGGGGCGTGCCAATCCTGATCGGTGAGCTGGTGGCCGTCCGGGTGATACCAGTTGACCTGATGGCAGCTGGACGGTGCGCCATTCCAGCTGTCGTCGCTCAGCTGCAGGTTGGAGAAGACGCAGGACTCCGCCCGCAGCGCCATCATCTGCTGGGTGAAGGCGAACAGCCGCTCATCCTCCGGTCGCCACTGCCAGTTGACCCAGCTGATCTGGTTGTCCTGACAGTAGGCGTTGTTGTTGCCAAGTTGGCTGCGGCCCATCTCGTCCCCGGCGAGGAAGTGGGGAGTCCCTTGGGAGAGCAGCAGGGTGGCAATCAGATTGCGCTTCTGCTGCTGGCGCAGGCTGTTGACCCGCGGATCCAGGGTCGGCCCCTCTACCCCGTGGTTATAGGAGAGGTTGTTGCCGTGGCCGTCCCGATTGTCCTCACCGTTGGCCTGATTGTGGCGCTGGTTGTAGGAGACCAGATCCTCTAGGGTGAAACCGTCGTGATAGCAGAGGTAGTTGACGCTGGTGTGGGGGGAGCGCCAGTTCTTCGGGAAGATATCCCGCGAGCCTACCAAGCGGGTGGCAAAGTCCCCCATCTTGCCCGCATCACCGCGCCAGAAGGCGCGTACCGTATCGCGGTAGCGGTCGTTGATCTCCTGCCACTGGCTCGGGAATTGACCCAGCCGGTAGCCGAAGGGGCCGATATCCCAGGGTTCGGCGATGAGCTTGACCTGTGACAGCACAGGGTCGGCCATCACGGCTTTGAAGAAGGCGCCCATGGGCTCGAACTCTCCCGCTTCCCGCGCCAGCGTCACCGCCAGATCGAAACGGAAGCCATCCACCTGCATCTCGGTGACCCAGTAGCGCAAGGCATCGAGCACCAGCCGCAGGGTGTTGGGGTGATCCAGATTGACGCTGTTGCCACAGCCGGTCACGTTGGCGTGACGGGTGTAGTCCGGGCCGTGGGGGCCCGCTTCGAAGGCGTAGTAACCGGCGTTGTCAAAGCCCTTGAACGAGAGGGTGGGGCCGTCGAAGCCAGAGGCGGCAGTGTGGTTGTAGACCACATCCAGGATCACCTCGAGCCCGGCCCGGTGCAGCTCGCGCACCATGGTCTTGAACTCGGTCACCGCCTCGTCGGGCCTGGTGCTGTAGCGTGGCTCCGGGGCGAAGAAGGCGATGGGGTTGTAGCCCCAGTAGTTGGTCAGTCCGAGCTGCTCCAGTCGCGGTTCCGACATGAAGGCGGCCACCGGCATCAGCTGCACCGAGGTGATGCCGAGGCTCTTCATATGCTCGATAACCAGCGGGTGACAGATGCCAAGGTAGGTGCCCTGCAGCGCTTTGGGGATCCCCGGGTGCTGCTTGGTAAAGCCCTTGACGTGTGTCTCGTAGATAATGGTGCGGGCCGGACTGATCCCGGGTTTGCCAACCCCTTGCCAGTCAAAACTGTCATCCACTACCACCGACTTGGCAATCATCCCTGCACTGTCACCCTGATAGAGGGCTTCATCCCAGTAGGTGGGACGACTGAGCGCCTTGGCGTAGGGGTCAATCAGCAGTTTTTGCGGATCGAACAGCATCCCCTCCTGCGGGGTGCCATAGACCCGATAGCCGTAGCGCTGACCGGCCTTTACGCCGCGCACGTAGCCAAAGCGATACTGGCCACGGCGGCCGGGCAGCTCCAGCCGCATCAGCTCCTGCTCCTGCTCGTCGTACAGGCAGATCTCCACCTTGTCCGACTGGGGGGCCCAGACGCAGAAGTGGCAACCGTTCTCGTCAAGGCGGGCCCCCAGCGGGTGGCCCACCCCTTTTTCCATTACAAGCATCAAGACTCCTGTTTGATAAACAAGGTCGCCAGCGGCGGCAGATCCAGCACTATGCTGTGCGTCATCCCCTGCCAGGGGGTCGGCTCGGCAGCGAACACCAGACCTACATCATAGTTACTGCCCCAGTAATACTCGCTGTCGGTGTTGAGCACCACCCGATAGTGGCCCGCCGCTGGGACGCCGATCCGATATTCGATACGGGGCACCGGGGTGAAGTTGCAAGCCACCACAATAGCCTGCTTGCCCTCTTTGTCCGCCCGCAGCCAGGCAAAGATGCTGTTGTCGGCATCGTTGTGATCCAGCCAGCGGAAGCCGGTCTGCTCATAATCGGCCTGATACAAGGCAGGCTCATGACGATAGAGGTGGTTGAGATCGTGGATCAGCCGCTGCTGACCGGCATGCTTGGGATATTGCAGCAGATGCCATGGCAGCTGGGCATCGTGGTTCCACTCGTTGCTTTGGGCGATTTCGGTGCCCATGAAGTTGAGCTTCTTGCCCGGGTGAGCGTACATGAACCCCATGTAGGCCCGCAGGTTGGCGGCTTGCTGCCACTCGTCACCGGGCATCTTGTAGAGCATGGAGTGCTTGCCGTGCACCACCTCGTCGTGGGAGAGCGACAGGACGAAGTTCTCGTCATAGTGGTAAACCATGGAGAAGGTCATGTCATTGTGGTGGTAGCGACGGTGGATCGGCTCTTTCTGCATGTAGGTGAGGGTGTCGTGCATCCAGCCCATATTCCACTTGAAGCCAAAGCCGAGGCCGCCGAGGAAGGTGGGGCGGGAGACACCGGCAAAGGCGGTGGACTCTTCGGCTATGGTCATGGCGTGGGGATACTTGCCGTAGACCTCCTCGTTGGTCCACTTGAGCAGACTGATCGCCTCGTAGTTGTGGTTGCCGCCATCGACGTTCGGTACCCACTCACCGGCGTTGCGGGAATAGTCGAGATAGAGCATGGAGGCAACCGCATCCACCCGCAGGCCGTCGATGTGGAACTTGTCGAGCCAGAACAGGGCGCTCGCCACCAGGAACTGGCGCACTGTGTCGCGGCCAAAGTCATAGATGTAGGAGTTCCAGTCCGGGTGCCAGCCACGGCGCGGATCCTCGTACTCGTAGAGCGGGGTGCCATCGAAGCGGGCCAGGCCGTGGGCATCGGACGGGAAGTGGGCGGGTACCCAGTCCAGAATGATGCCGATGCCGGCCTGGTGGCACTGGTCGACGAAGTATTTGAAATCATCGGCGGTGCCGTAGCGGCTGGTAGGGGAGAACATGCCCACCGGCTGGTAGCCCCAGGAGCCGCTGAAGGGGTGCTCGGAGACCGGCAGCAGCTCGATGTGGGTGTACTCCATCTCCTTGACGTAGGCGACCAGCTCCACTGCCAGCTCGCGCCAGCTCAGGCTGTCGCCGTTGGGGTGGCGCTTCCAGGAGCCGACGTGCAGCTCATAGATGGAGAGCGGCTGCTCGCGTTTGTCGTTGTGCTGGCTGGCAATCCACTCGGCATCCTGCCATTGGTACTGGGCGTGGTCATAGACCACGGAGGCGAACGACGGATACTGCTCACTGTAGAAACCGACAGGGTCGCTCTTGTGGGGCAGCCGGTTGCCCATGGGATCCTTGAGTTCGAACTTGTAGCGATCCCCGGCCTTGAGGCCCGGCACAAACAGCACCCAGTGACCGCAGAGGCTGCGCTGCATCGGATGGCGGCGGCCATCCCAGAAGTTGAAATCGCCGATGAGGCTCACGGCGGTGGCGCTCGGCGCATAGACCGCAAAACGCACCCCTTCCACCTGCTGGCCAAGATGCTCCACGGTGCGCAGCTGGGCGCCAAGGGTGTGGTAGAGGTTTTCCGGCTGGGCGGTCAGTTCGGCCAGGCCTGCCCAGGCGGCATCCTGAAACTGATAGGGGTCGATGACCTCGGTGGTGGCATCTTGGTAGCTGGCGATCAGCTGATAGGGGAAGGAGTTTTTGCGGCGGGTGAAAACAGTTTCAAAAAGACCCGATTCATCGGTGGGCGCCAGGGTGGCAACGACTTTGCCCGACTTGAGATCCTTGACGCGAACTTCGAGGGCATCAGGCAACCAGGCGGTCAGTTTGAGGCCGGGCCCATCCGGATTGGCCTGCAGGCCTAAATGAGAGAAGGGATCGGAACAGCGGGCAGCAACCAAACGTTCAACGAGCATCGAGATTTCCTTTCATGACAGAGCATCCACTCCGGCCGAAGCCGGAGTGGATTTAGGTGAGAGCGCTGTGGGAGACAGCGTCTCAACGACTGGCCTCATCACGGGCTTGGCTCATCTTGCCAGCCAGTGCCTTGAGTGCCTCATTGGCAAAAATATCTTCCAGATCAGCGGAAAGCTTGCGGCGCCAGTTGGGGTATTCGTAACTGGTGCCCGGTACGTTGACCGGCTTGTCCATCTCCAGCCAGTCTTCCAGCTGGGTACTGAACAGGGCGCAGCTGCCGTGGGACATGTGGATCTGCAGACCGTGGTTGAGTTCGGTGTTCATGCCGACCCAGTTCACGTCATGACTGATGTTGTCAGAGATGACCTTGTGGGCATGCAAGCTGTCGAGGATCCGCTGTTTGGCCTGGTGGCGATCAGCATACAGAGTCTTCAATACATCTTCATCCGGATACAGACCCAGTTGACGGCCGAGCGCCAGATCATCGCAGTGCCAGAAGCCCTTGAGGGTCGGCATGTCGTGAGTGGTCAGGGCCGACATCGCCTGCTCGGTGTAGTGCGCCGGGGAGATAAAGCCGCCATCTTCCTTGGAGCGCTCGAAGAAGAACACCTTGTAGGAGTGAACGCCGTTCTCTTTCAGGGTCACGTCGATCCCCTCCGGCACGGTGCCCAGATCCTCGCCGATCAGCAGGCACTGATTGCGGTGGGATTCGAGGGCCAGAATGCCCAGCAGATCGTTGACCGGATAGTAGATGTAGGCGCCCTTGGCGGCGGACGCTCCGGGCGGTACCCACCACAGGCGCAGCAAGGCCATCACGTGGTCGATGCGCAGTGCGCCGCAGGAGCGCATGTTGGCACGGAACAAGTCCACCATCGGCTGATAGGCCGCTTCGAACAGCTTGTTCGGGTTCATCGGGGGCAGGCCCCAGTTCTGACCGAGCGGGCCAAGGATATCGGGCGGCGCACCGACCGAGGCTTTCGGGCAGTATAGATCCTGGTTGGCCCAGATCTCTGTAGATCCTTCGGAGACGCCCACTGCCAGATCCCGGTAGATCCCCATCACCATGCCGGCTGCTTTGGCACGGGCATCGGCTTGCGCCAGCTGCTCGTCGGCCAGGAACTGCAGATAGAGGTAGAAGTTGACATCTTGCGGGTGCGCGGCCATCCAGGCGGCAACGGCAGGATTGTGGTAATCGCGCAGCTCCTGCGGCCATACCGGCCAGCCCCAGGCATTTTCGCCTTTGGCATAGAAGTGGGCCTGCAGGGCATCAAATGCTGCCTGCTGTTGCAGGCTGTCGCCACCGGCGGCCACGAAGGCATCAAAGGCGGCCTGACGCTCGGTGCTCAGGGTGGCTTCATCGAACACCTGACGCAGCATGCCGAGTTTGGTCTGGAGCACGCCGGTGTAATCGACGTTCTCTTTGGCGCGCAGATCGGCCAGATGTTGCTGGAAGGCAGGGCTTGCCACTTCCGCCTTCAGGCGATCGCTCTGCTGGAATTCGGGCACCGCTTCCACATTGATATAAGCCACGTTGAGCCAGCGACGGGAAGAGGGGCTGTAGGGACTGGCGCTCTCCGGATTGGCCGGATAGAGGGCGTGGATAGGGTTGAGGCCGACGAAGTGGGCACCCCAGGCGGCCGCTTTCTCGACCAGCTGGCCCAGATCGCTGAAATCACCGATACCCCAGTTGTGGCGGCTGCGCAGGCAGTAGAGCTGCACGCTGGGGCCCCATACCTTGCGGCCATTGGCAATCGGCGCCTGTTTGTAGCAGGCCTTGGGGGCGACGATGAGGCGCATGGTAGCCAGCGGCTCGTCATTGCCCTCTTCCAGCAGTACCAACTGGTGATAACCCAGCTCCGGGGCCATCTCCAGCGTGACACGATAGGCCTGGCACTCCATCTCTTCAAATTCTGCCACGCCGACCAGCTCACCCTCGATGGGGGTGAATTGACCGGACAGCACAGCACCCTGCTCCTGCTGGAGCTGCCAGGTGAGGGCGTCGTTGACGAATTCGATGGGGAGGCGAACCTCAAGGGTAACGGCGTCGCCGGTGCGAACCACCATCACAGGATCCAGCGCCCGCAGCCAGTGCTGGCGATGCTCCTCTTCCAGCTGCTGCACCAGTGCGGCCTCGTCATCGACGCGGTAGCCCATGGCGCCCAGCATGGCGGCCTTGCTCTCTTCTGATACCTGGGCCGGGTGGCCCCAGGCATCGACATACTCGCTGGCGATACCTTTTGCGGCAGCCAGCTGTTCAATCAGGGTGGTCATAGTTTGAGAATTCCCGCTGTGGATTCTATCTATACTATTTTGTTTGATTTTTATGGGGTGGTACTTGAACAGTGGCTCTTTGGCCATGCTAAACCGCGCACATTTTTACATATCTCAGTGAATGGTTGTGTGACCGAGTAGGCACTATTGTTGATATCTGCGCGATGCCACGATCTGGCACTTTTTTCGTCAAAACGTGGTAATCAGTTACATAAACAGAAAATTAATTTCACAGTTTTTCATGATATAGCGCAATTTCAGACAGAATGTTGGTTGACTCACCGGAGAGTTCTAGTAAATTTACAAGCGGAATTTTCTTTGACTACTGAACAGTTAGGTAACTAAATATGACTATCAAAGTAGGTATTAACGGTTTTGGCCGTATCGGTCGTTTCGTATTCCGTCTGGCTTGCGAGCGTGCAGACATCGAAGTTGTTGGTATCAACGACCTGATCGATGTTGACTACATGGCTTACATGCTGAAGTACGATTCAACTCACGGTCGTTTCAACGGTACCGTTGAAGTTAAAGACGGCAACCTGGTTGTAAACGGCAAAACCGTACGTGTTACCGCTGAGCGTGACCCGGCCAACCTGAAGTGGGGCGAAATCGGTGTTGACGTTGTTGCTGAAGCTACCGGTCTGTTCCTGACCGACGAGACTGCTCGTAAGCACATCGCTGCTGGTGCCAAGAAAGTTGTTCTGACTGGCCCGTCCAAAGACGCTACCCCGATGTTCGTAATGGGTGTTAACGACTCTACCTACGCTGGCCAGGACATCGTTTCCAACGCTTCCTGCACCACCAACTGCCTGGCTCCGATCGCCAAGGTTCTGAACGATACCTTCGGTATCGAGTCTGGCCTGATGACCACCGTTCACGCTACCACTGCTACCCAGAAGACCGTTGATGGTCCGTCTGCCAAAGACTGGCGCGGTGGCCGCGGTGCGGCTCAGAACATCATCCCGTCCTCTACCGGTGCAGCCAAAGCTGTTGGCGTAGTTATCCCGGAACTGAAAGGCCTGCTGACCGGTATGGCTTTCCGTGTTCCGACTCCGGACGTGTCTGTTGTTGACCTGACCGTTAACCTGAAGAAAGCTGCCACCTACGCAGAAATCTGCGAAGCGATGAAAGCTGCTTCCGAAGGCGCTATGAAAGGCGTTCTGGGCTACACCGAAGACGAAGTTGTATCTACCGACTTCCTGGGTGAGCGTCAGACCTCCGTATTCGACGCCAAGGCTGGTATCCAGCTGAACGACAAATTCGTTAAAGTTGTATCCTGGTACGACAACGAAATGGGCTACTCCAGCAAAGTTCTGGACCTGATCGCTCACATCTCCAAGTAATTTGGGATGCGCAATCGCGTAGCTTGAAAAAGGCGGCCATTGGCCGCCTTTTTGTTTTTCGGTTTCCCCTGATGACAGGAGTCCACATGCAATCCATTCGTCCCCTGACAGCCAATTGCAAGCTTGCCAACAATGCGGCCGGTCTGCCGGTTCTCACCATTAATAACGACTATGCCAAGGCCGAGATCAGCCTGTTTGGCGCCCATGTGCTGAGCTATCAGCGTCATGGCGAGCCGGCCTCCATCTGGCTGAGTGACAAGGCGGTGCTGGATGGCAGCAAGCCTGTTCGCGGTGGTATCCCGATCTGCTGGCCCTGGTTTGGCCCGGCGCCCGCCCGCGTCGGTAGCGGCAAGCCCTCCCACGGTTTTGCCCGTACCACCCTCTGGATGCTGGACGGGGTCTCCGATCACGCTGACGGCACGCTTGTTCATCTTTCCCTGCGCGACAGCGATGCGACCCGCGCCCTGTGGGATCACCCCTTCGAGCTGGAACTGGACGTGCTGGTGGGCAAAGAGCTTTCGCTGGTGCTGACCACTCGCAACACCGGTAGCCAGCCGCTGACTTATAGCGGTGCGCTGCATACCTATTTGCAAATCAGTGCGCCGGAAGCGGTGAGCGTCACCGGTCTGGGCGAGCCCTATGCCGACAAGCTGACCGGGCAGGATGCCAAGCAGCAGGCTGCATTGACCCTGAGCGGGCCGCTGGATCGGGTCTACTGGCAGCCAGAGGCGTTGGTGAGCGTGCAGGATGGTAAGCGTGAGACCCGGGTAGTGAGCGGCAACCACGACAGCGTGGTGGTCTGGACCCCCTGGCTGGAAGGGGCCACCGCCATGGCCGACATGAGCGACGATGGCTATCGCACTATGTTGTGTGTCGAGGCCGCCATCGCTGGCGAGGCGGGGGTGACCGTTGCGCCGGATGAAGAGCACAGTCTCTCTACCGTGATCATCTGAGCAGGATGAGATTCAGATAAATAAAGAGGGCTCCCGCGGGAGCCCTCTTTGCATCTCGTGACGGCGGCAATCAGGCGTTGCCCTGGGTCTTGAGCTTGAGTTCGGCGGCGAAATTGAGCATCCGATCGAGCGGGATGAGGGCCTTTACCCGCAGCGCTTCATCGACATGGATCTCGTGGCGCTCGGCACCATCGGTGAGCGCTTCCTTGATCGCCACCAGACCGTTCATCGCCATCCAGGGGCAGTGGGCGCAGCTGCGGCAGGTAGCGCCATCGCCACCGGTCGGTGCTTCCACCATCTCTTTCTCCGGACAAGCCTGCTGCATCTTGTAGAAGATGCCCCGATCGGTCGCCACGATCAGCTTATGCTGGGGCAGCTCCTTGGCCGCCTTGATCAGCTGGCTGGTGGAGCCCACCGCATCGGCCAGCTCAATCACCGAGGCGGGGGATTCCGGATGAACCAGCACGGCGGCATCCGGATTCTGCTCTTTCAGCTCGCGCAGGGCGCGGGCCTTGAACTCGTCGTGGACGATGCAGTGGCCCTGCCAGCGCAGCATCTGCGCCCCGGTCTTCTTCTCGATATAGGCACCCAGATGGCGATCCGGGCCCCAGATGATCTTGTGACCCAGACTGTCGAGGTGTTCGACGATCTCGAGTGCGATGCTGGAGGTCACCACCCAGTCAGCCCGCGCTTTGACGGCGGCCGAGGTATTGGCATAGACCACTACGGTATGGTCGGGATTGGCATCGCAGAAGGCGGAGAACTGTTCGATGGGACAGCCCAGATCGAGGGAGCATTCGGCCTCCAGAGTCGGCATCAGCACCCGTTTGTGAGGGCTCAGGATCTTGGAGGTTTCCCCCATGAAGCGCACCCCGGCGACAATCAGGGTCTGCGCCTCGTGATCGCGACCAAAGCGGGCCATCTCCAGCGAGTCACCGACGAAACCGCCGGTGGCTTCGGCCAGCGCCTGGATCTCGGGATCCGTGTAGTAGTGGGCAACCAGTACCGCTTTGCGCTCCTTGAGCAGCGCCTTGATTTCTGTGGTCAAGGTCGTTCTCTGCTCGGCACTCAGGGGAAGAGGTTTGGCCGGAAAGGGGTAGTCCATCGCGACTACCGGCGGGACACTGCTCAGTGCATTGTTCATTGCGACTGTTCCATCAACGCTCGGGAAGGCAAAAATTATAACCATAAGCCTGTCACAAACCCATCAACAAATCGGGTGAAGCGCAAGTGGGCGAATATACTCAATTAATTCGTTGTTATTCTGCCATAAGGAGTTGTCGCATGAAGCAACGTTCCCTCAAGTTCAAGTTGTTGTGCCTTACCATGGGGCTGTTTCTGCTGACCGGGCTGGCCATGACCCTGTTGCAATCGGCTTCTTTCAGCTCCCTTCGCAACATGGTGATGACCCAGACCAGCGATGCACTGGAAGAGGAGGTCTCCCGCAGCCTGCAGTATCAGGCAGAGCGTTATGCCATCCAGATTGCCTCGCTGATGCAGAACTCCTATCAGATCCCCCTGACCGTGACCGCCCAGATTGAAGCCGGGATGGCCAAACCGGAACTGCGGTTGTCGCGGCCCCAAGTGGAGTCTCTGCTCGGCAGCAGCCTGCAGCAAGCGAGCGGGATCAGCTCCATTTATGCCCAGTTTGAACCGGATGGCTATGATGGCGAGGATGGCAACTGGCTGGGCGGGGCCAGCCACTCGGTGGCAGGCAAGGGGAGTCTGGAGGTCTATTTCACCAAGGATCAGGGAGGGGCCGTCGCTCAGCAAGCGGTGGACGCCGCCGCCAGCGAGGCCAAGTTTGATACCTCCCTCAACGAGTTCGGCATTCGCAACAGCGAGTGGTATCTCTGTGGTCGCGATACCCGCCAGCCCTGCCTGATGGAGCCCTACCTCTACGAAATCAGCCCGGGCAACAAGATGCTGATGACCAGTCTGACGGTGCCCGTGCTGCGTGACGGCAAGTTTGTCGGGCTGGCCGGGGTGGATATGAACCTGCCCATCTTCCAGCAACTGGCTGAAAACCTTGGCAAGAGCCTCTATGACAACAAGGCGGATGTGACCCTGGTCAGCAAGATGGGGCTGATTGTGGGCAGCAACCGCTATGCCGACAAGCTGGGCCGTCCACTCAAGGAGGTGGGCCTGACCCTGCCTGACGGTCAGCCGGTCAGCAGCGACAGTGACTTCATTCTTCATCAGCCCATCCGGGTTGAGGCAGCCAATACCCA
Organism: Aeromonas sp. s13; assembly: GCF_040907905.1. Taxonomy (NCBI): domain Bacteria; kingdom Pseudomonadati; phylum Pseudomonadota; class Gammaproteobacteria; order Aeromonadales; family Aeromonadaceae; genus Aeromonas; species Aeromonas sp. s13. The sequence continues at coordinate 24,275 of NZ_JBFOCS010000054.1, forward strand.
GTGGTGGTTGATGATCAAGGTGCCCAAGGCGCTGGCCCTAAGCAAGGCGCACACCATCAGCAGCGAGCTCGGCGCCCTGCTGGTGGATGCCCAGCGGCAGCAGATCATCGCCATGGGCGGTATCACCCTGTTGGTGTTGGGACTGCTGGTCTGGTTTATCCAGACCATCACAGCGCCACTTTCTCTTATCAGCCGCCATGTGGGCCATCTCTCCAGCAACGAGGGGGACCTGACCCAGCAGATGGAGATCGACACCCATCAGGAGCTGATCGATCTGGGCGCCCAGCTCAATGCCTTTCTCGGCAAGCTGCGGGGCATGGTGCAAATGAGCAAGGGGATCGGTCAGCAGGTCTACCAGCAGGCGCGGGAGATGAAACATACCGCCGACACCATGCGCAGTAGTCTGGACGAGCAGAATCTGGAGCTGGAGAGCGTGGTGAGCGCCATGCATCAGATGAGCACCACGGCAGTCAGCGTGGCGGGTTATGCCGAGCAGGCTGCGCAGGAGTCGGAAGCGGCGACCCACCACATCAATACCGCCCAGCAGACCCTCAGCAATGCCCGCAACGAGATCCATACTCTGGTCGGCGATATGCATGAGGCGGATAAAGCGGTGGCGCTGGTGGCCCAGCGCAGCACCAATATCAGCCGGATCCTCGATGTGATCCGCGCCATTGCCGAGCAGACCAACCTGCTGGCCCTCAATGCCGCCATCGAAGCGGCGCGGGCAGGGGACATGGGCCGTGGCTTTGCGGTGGTGGCAGACGAGGTACGGGCGCTGGCCAACAAGACCCGTGAATCGACCGACGAGATTGGCCAGCTGATTGGCAGTTTGCAGACTGAGGTGAGCAGCAGCCAGCGTCTGATGAATACCGGCATCGAGCGCTCCACCACCACGGTGCAGGGTACCGAGCAGGCGTTCGAGGCGCTCAATCGGGTGGTGGCCCAGATCCAGCAGATCCACGACCACATCAGTCAGGTTGCCACCGCCGCCGAGCAGCAGAGCGCCGTCAGTGACGATATCAACAAGAATTTGATGCGGATCGGCGATACCGCCAACGTGATCGGGCAGGAGGCAAGCTCCAGCCATCAACTGAGCGAAGCGCTGGAGCAAGCGGCCACGTCGCTGGCCAGTCAGCTCGATCGGCTGCGTACCTGAGTGGCAGCCAGAGAGACAAAAGCCCGCGAGCGATCGCGGGCTTTTTTATGACTCGATGGCAGAGTTGCGTCAGTTGCGGGGTTCAACCAGCAGGATGTGGGAGTCGGCCCCCACTACCCTGACCTTGCTGCCCGCAGGCAGCGACTCGTCGCAGCGCACCGTCCAGACCGTGTCGTCCAGATGTACCCGACTGGTGCCTTGGGCGACATCATCCAGCAGGGTCAGCTCGCGGCCCATATAGCTCTGCATCCGCTCGTTGATGGTGCTGGCGGCATCCTGACCCGAGTTGTCACGCTGGTGTTGCCAGCGCCACCAGGCCCAGGTGGTGAGCAGGGATTGCACCGCAAACAGCAGCAACTGCGCCTGCCAGCCAAAGGGCCAGATCAGCAGCAGTAGCCCCACTTCCAGCGCGGCGATGCCGGTCCAGAGCAGGAAGCCCACCGACCCCAGTACCTCGATGGCCAGCAGAATGAAGCCGAGCCCCAGCCAGTGCCAGTGGGTCAGCCCCTCTAACAGGGCTGTCATGACTTGCTGCCCTTGCCATCTTTGTTGAACAGCTCGGCCATACCAGCCACCGAGCCAATCAGGCTGCCTGCTTCCAGCGGCATCATGATGATCTTGCTGTTGGGGCCTTCACCGATGCGGGCCAGTGCCTCGGTATATTTCTGAGCCACGAAGTAGTTGATGGCCTGCAGGTCTCCTTCCGCAATTGCTTGGGAAACCATGTGGGTCGCCTTGGCTTCCGCCTCGGCTGCCCGCTCCCGCGCTTCGGCGGCGAGGAAGGCGGCCTGACGCTCACCTTCGGCTTTGAGGATCTGGGACTGCTTCTCCCCTTCCGCTTTCAGGATTTTGGACTGGCGCACGCCTTCGGCTTCCAGTACCTCGGCCCGTTTCTGGCGCTCGGCCTTCATCTGGGCGTTCATCGCCTCGACCAGTGCCAGCGGCGGGCGCACATCTTTAATCTCGATGCGGGTCACCTTGATGCCCCAGGGGGCGGTAGCGGCATCCATGGTGCGCAGCAGTTTCTCGTTGATGGTGTCGCGCTGGGAGAGCATCTCGTCCAGCTCCATGGCGCCGAGCACAGTGCGCATATTGGTCATGGTGAGATTGCGGATGGCGCTGGTGAGATCGTTGACCTCGTAGCCCGCTTTGCGGGCATCCACCACCTGCACAAAGCTGATGGCGTCGATGGTGACGTTGGCGTTATCGCGGGAGATCACCTCTTGTGCCGGGATATCCAGCACCTGCTCCATCATGATGATCTTGTGGCCGACCCGATCCACATAGGGGAGCAGCAGGTTGAGGCCCGGTGTCAGGGTGCGGGTGTAGCGGCCGAAGCGCTCTACCGTCCAGTTGTAGCCCTGGGGCACGATCTTGATGCCCGCGCTCAGGGTGGCGAGCACCAGGAACACGAAAATCCCTAGCACAATCAATGATTCATTCATCATTTAGCTCCTTATGAAACACAGTCCCTAGCCTATGGTCTGGCGTCATGTACCACAAGTGACTTTGTACGCCTTTGTCATGAATCGGTTTTGCTAATTACCAAAACGCATTAAAAAGCATTTTTTATTATTTTGAGGGATAAGCTGCCCTGCCTATAGTCGCCCCATATTAGTCGTGTTCCGAGGGATGGGCCGAAATGGATTATTTACCTATGTTTGCCAAGTTGGAAGGCCGCCCGGTACTGCTGGTAGGCGGGGGCGAGGTTGCCCTGCGCAAGGCGCGCCTGCTGCTGGCGGCCGGTGCCCGGCTGACCCTGGTCTCCCCGGATCTTGAACCGGAATTTGCTGAGTTCACCGGTCGTTTCACCCATCTGGCGGAGCGCTTCACCCCGGCCCATCTGGCAGGCCAGATTTTGGTGGTGGCGGCGACCGACAACCTCGAAGTCAACGCACTGGTTTATCAGAGTGCCAACCAGCTGGGTCTGTTCGTCAACGTGGTGGATGACCCCAAGCGCTCCAGCTTTATCTTCCCCTCGATCATCGATCGCTCGCCGCTGATGGTGGCGGTTTCCAGCGGCGGCAAGGCGCCGGTGCTGGTGCGCCTGCTGCGCGAGCGGCTGGAGAGCCTGCTGCCACGCCATCTTGGCGGGCTGACCGAGCTCTCCGGCCGGGTCCGTGACAAGGCCAAGCGGGTGCTCTCTTCCATTTCCGATCGCCGCCGCTTCTGGGAGCGCGCCTTTGCCTCCAACACCCTCGCCAGCCTGATTGAAAAAGAGGATTGGCAAGGGGCCGAGCAGTGGCTGAGCGATGGCCTCGACCAAGCTAAAAGCGAAGTAGGAGAAGTGGTGCTGGTCGGCGCGGGCCCCGGCGATCCGGGCCTGTTGACCCTAAAGGCGCTGCAACAGATTCAACAGGCCGAAGTGGTGCTCTACGACCAGCTGGTCTCTGCCGAGATCCTCGATCTGGTTCGCCGCGACGCCACTTTGGTGTCGGTCGGCAAGAAGGCGGGCGCCCACAGCGTGCCGCAGGAGGAGACCAATCGCCTGCTGGTGGAATACGCCAAGGCGGGCAATCGGGTGGTGCGGCTGAAAGGGGGCGATCCCTTCATGTTTGGCCGGGGCGGCGAGGAGCTGGAAGTGCTGGCCGACGAAGGAATCCCCTTCTCGGTGGTGCCCGGCATCACGGCCGCCGCCGGTGCCACCGCCTATGCCGGCATTCCGCTGACTCACCGTGATTACGCCCAGAGCGCCGTCTTTATTACCGGCCACTGCCAGAACGATGGCAAGGAGCCCGACTGGCAGCAGCTCGCCGCCACCAGTCAGACATTGGTCATCTACATGGGGCTGATGCGCTCCGAGCATATCCAGCAGCAGCTGGTGGATCATGGCCGAAGCCAAGCCACCCCCATCGCCATCATCGAGCGCGGCACCACATCCCGCCAGCGGGTGTTGACCGGCACCTTGGCTGATCTGGCCGAGCTGGCCAAACAGGCGGTGAGCCCGTCGCTTATCGTCATCGGCGAAGTGGTCGCCCTGCGCGATCGGCTGGCCTGGTTTGGAGAGCAGGGCGGCGAGCAGCAGCGCGCTAACCCGGATCTCGATGGCTGCGACCTCAAGCTGGTGCAGCTGGCCTGACCCGGAAAGAGATATTTGATGCGGCTGCCGGTGCGGCCGCGCACTGAACCACCCAGCGCCCCGAGCAGGCGCATAAGCAATGACCCGAGGACCAACATGGACCGTGAAAGATTGACCCACTTGCAGCAGCTGGAAGCCGAGAGCATCCATATCATCCGCGAGGTGGCTGCCGAATTTGAAAACCCGGTGATGATGTACTCCATCGGCAAGGACTCCTCCGTCATGCTGCATCTGGCCCGCAAGGCCTTCTATCCGGGCAAGATCCCGTTCCCCTTGCTCCACGTCGACACCGACTGGAAGTTCAAGGAGATGATCAAGTTCCGCGACGAGACCGCCAAAAAGTACGGGTTGGATCTCATCGTCCACAAGAACCCGGAAGGGCTCGCCATGGGCATCAACCCCTTCGTGCACGGCAGCGGCAAGCACACCGACATCATGAAGACCGAGGGGCTCAAGCAGGCGCTCAACAAATACGGCTTCGACGCTGCTTTCGGTGGCGCCCGTCGCGACGAGGAGAAGTCCCGCGCCAAGGAGCGTGTCTACTCCTTCCGTGACAAGTCTCACCGCTGGGATCCTAAGAACCAGCGTCCGGAGCTGTGGCGGGTCTACAACAGCCAGGTCAACAAGGGGGAGAGCATCCGGGTGTTCCCGCTCTCCAACTGGACCGAGCTGGATATCTGGCAATACATCTATCTGGAAAAGATCGACATAGTGCCGCTCTACTTCGCCGCTTACCGTCCGGTGGTGGAGCGCAACGGCATCAAGATCATGGTGGATGACGATCGTATGCCCATCGGCCCGGAAGACGAAGTGAAGCAGGAGCTGGTGCGTTTCCGTACCCTCGGCTGCTACCCGTTGACCGGTGCCATCGAATCCGATGCCACCACCTTGCCGGAAATTATTGAAGAGATGCTGCTCACCACCTCGAGCGAGCGGCAAGGGCGGCTGATTGACCACGATCAGGCCGGCTCCATGGAGCAGAAGAAGCGTCAGGGTTATTTCTAAGGAGTCGTCAGCATGAACAGCCATATTCAGACCGCCATCACCGAACAGGGCATCGAAGCCTACCTGCACGCCCAGCAGCACAAGAGTCTGCTGCGTTTTCTCACCTGCGGCAGCGTGGATGACGGCAAGAGCACCCTTATCGGTCGCCTGCTGCACGACTCCCAGCAGATTTATGAAGATCAGCTCAAAGCGCTGGAGTCCGACAGCCAGAAGCTCGGCACCACCGGCGAGAAGCTGGACCTGGCGCTGCTGGTGGATGGCCTGCAAGCAGAGCGCGAGCAGGGCATCACCATCGACGTGGCCTACCGCTATTTCTCCACCGCCAAGCGCAAATTTATCATCTCGGATACCCCGGGCCACGAGCAGTACACCCGCAACATGGCCACCGGCGCCTCCACCTGCGATCTCGCCATCATATTGATCGACGCCCGCAAAGGGGTGCTGGATCAGACCCGCCGCCACAGCTTTATCGCGAGCCTGCTCGGCATCAAGCAGTTCGTGGTGGCGGTCAACAAGATGGATCTGGTGGAGTTCAGTCAGGAGGTGTTCGAGCGCATCAGCGCCGATTACCGTGAGTTCGCCAAGAAGCTCAGCGTCGACACCATCCATATCGTGCCGGTCTCGGCGCTGGACGGCGACAATGTGGTCAACCAGAGCGACAAGCTGGCCTGGTACGAAGGCGAAACCCTGCTGGCTCTGCTGGAGTCTGCCGAGGTTGAGCGCGAGCTGGAGCGCCATCCGGTGCGCCTGCCGGTGCAGTATGTGAACCGCCCAAACCTCGATTTTCGCGGGTTTGCGGGCACGCTGGCCTCTGGCATTCTGCGGGTGGGCGACAAGCTGGCGGTGCTGCCGTCGGGCAAGGAGAGCACCGTGACCCGCATCGTCACCTTCGACGGCGATCTGGAGTACGCCCTGCCGGGTCAGGCCATCACGGTCACCTTCGCCGACGAGATCGACATCAGCCGAGGCGACCTGCTGGTGGATGCGGCCAAGCAGCCGCAAGTGACCCAGAATGTGCTGGCCCATATCGTCTGGATGGGGGAGGAGTCCCTGCAACCGGGTCGGGTCTACGACGTCAAACTGGCCACCAAGAAGAGTCGCGGTCAGGTGGAGGCTATCCGCCACCGCGTCGAGATCAACAAGCTCGACGAGCTGCCCGCCAGCGAACTCAAGCTCAACGAGATCGGCCTGTGCGAGCTGAGCCTCACCGACCCGGTGGCGTTCGACCCGTATCAGGAGATCCGCGATACCGGCAGCTTTATCCTGATCGACCGGCTGACCAACGTCACCGTCGGCGCCGGCATGATAGTGGAAGGCTTGGCCGCCAAAGCGGTAAAAGGGCACTACAGCGAGTTCGAAATCGAGCTCAACGCGCTGGTGCGCAAGCACTTCCCGCACTGGCAAGCGCTGGCCATCGGTAACGACACAAGCAAGGAGTAAGCCCATGACCTGGCAACAATTCCTGGTGCTGGGTCTGCTGGCTGCTCTCGTGGCCCTGCTGATCCAGGGCAAACTCCGCCCGGCGCTGCTCTTTTCGGGCGCCGTGCTCATCACCTACCTGAGCGGGCTGGCGGATATCAATGCCGTGGTGGCGGGCTACACCAACAGTGCCCTGCTGACGCTGGTGCTGTTGCTGCTGGTGTCGCTGGCGGTGGAAAAGACCCGCATCATGAGCTGGTTCGCCAATCTGGTGGGCACGGGTTCATTCAACAAGGTGCTGGTGAAGGTGTGGTTCTCCACCGCCTTCCTGTCGGCTTTCGTCAACAACACCGCCGTGGTGGCCTCCATGCTGGGAGCGGTCAAACGCAACCCCAACCATGCGCCATCGCGGCTGCTGCTGCCCATGTGCTTCGCGGCCACCTTTGGCGGGGTGCTGACCCTGATCGGCACCTCAACCAACCTGATCGTCAACAGCTTCCTCATCAAGATGGGGGTGCCGCCGCTCGGCATGTTCGACTTCTTTATGGTGGGAGCGGGCACCCTGCTGACCGGTCTGGTGGCCGTGCTGCTGTTTGCCCGCCACCTGCCGGAGCAGGATACCGAGATGAGCCGCGAATCCGGCTACTTTCTCGAGGCCAAGGTGGGCGCCGGTTCACCGCTGGCGGGGCGCAGCGTCAAGGAGAACGGCCTGCGCAGCCTGAAAAGCCTCTATCTGGCGGAGATCATTCGCGGCGAGCAGGTGATCTGCCCGGTGCAGCCGGAACACGAACTGCACGAAGGGGACGTGCTGCTCTTTTGCGGCGATGTTGAGAGCGTCGGCGTATTGCAGGAGATGAAGGGGCTGGATCTCTACGGCCAGCACCGCCTCAACGGCCAGCATCTGGTGGAGGTGATCGTCAGCCACAGCTCGCGGCTGGTGGGTCAGACCATCAAGGATGCCGAATTTCGCACCCACTTCGATGCGGTGGTGCTGGCGGTGCGCCGCGGCGAAACCCAGCTCACCGGCGGTCTCGGCCAGATTGAACTGCACGCCGGTGATACCCTGCTGCTGGCCCCCGGCCCCCAGTTTGCCCGCAACAAATCGCTGGGGCGGGAGTTTGTGGTGGTGAGCGGGCTGGAAGCTTCTACCCGCCTCGATGGCAAGCGCAGCGCTGCCGTGGTGCTGGGTTTTCTCGGGGTGCTGGCGCTCTCTGTGTTTGATCTGGTGCCGCTGTTCAAGGGGTTGCTGTTGATGCTGGTGGCGCTGCTGCTCACCCGCATTCTGACCCTGGACGAGATCCGCCGCCGCTTCCCGCTGGATATCTGGCTGGTGGTGGGCGGGGCGCTGGCCATCGCCGATCAGCTGGAAAAGAGCGGACTGGCCAAGCTTATCGCCGACTGGCTGATGGGGGAGTTCAACGGTGCCAGCCCCATCATCGCCTTTATCGGTATCTATGTGTTTACGTTGGTGCTGACCGAGCTGATGAGCAACAACGCCGCCGCCGCGCTGGCCTTCCCCATGGGTTACCAGCTGGCGCTCAGCATGGATGTCTCGACCATGCCGTTTATTCTGGCGGTGCTGTTCGGGGCGAGCTCCAGCTTTATCCTGCCCTACGGCTACCAGACCAACCTGATGGTCTATGCCGCGGGCAACTACAAGATGCCGGACTACCTCAAGCTGGCTCTGCCGGTCTCGCTGGCCTATAGCCTCGGGGTGATTGTGATGGTGCCCCTGCTGTTTCCGTTTTAAGGCGTAAATACCAATCAAGGGGTGTTGGATGAGTAATGCCATGGCATCAGCACGTTGTCGGCTGATAGTCCGAGGCGGCTCCCCGTGGTGCCGGACAGTTTAAGTTTTGAGGCGTGAACGCCAATCAAGGAGTGTTGGATGAGCAATATCGTGTGGCACAAGCATGCCGTCGACAAACAGAGCCGGGCCGAGCTTAAAGGGCAAAAGCCGCTGGTGATCTGGTTTACCGGGCTGTCGGGGGCGGGCAAATCGACCCTGGCGGGGGCGCTGGAGCAGGCGCTGGCGGCACAAGGCAAGCACACCTATCTGCTGGATGGGGACAATGTGCGCCACGGCCTGTGCGGGGATCTCGGCTTCGACGATGCTGCGCGGCAGGAGAATATCCGCCGGGTCGGCGAGGTGGCGAAACTGATGGTGGATGCGGGCCTTATCGTGCTTACCGCCTTTATCTCGCCGTTCCGTGCCGAGCGGGCGCTGGTGCGCAGTCTCTTGGGTGAAGGGGAGTTTGTCGAAGTCTTTGTCGATGCACCGCTCGCCATCTGTGAAGAGCGCGATCCCAAAGGACTTTACAAGAAGGCTAGGGCAGGGGAAATTCGCAATTTTACCGGTATCGACTCCGCCTATGAGGCACCGGAGCAGCCGGAAATCCATCTGCTTAATGCCGGTAAACCGGTGGATACGCTGGTGGAGGAGTTGCTGACCGCCCTGCGGCAGGGGAATTATTTGTAGTTGTTGAGTTGCGCCATTTGATAAAGGGAGCTGGATTGTTATTTCGGCGCGGTTATTCGCGATTGTCCGAATACGCTACGCTATTTGAACCTACGGGCTGGAAACGCCACGCGTTGACAGTCCCTCTTGAGGCGTTTGTTATGTTTATTTTGCGCCGTCATAGATTTTATTTTTAAATGATGCATCATCAAAATCCCGAATGTACTCTATTAAATTAATAATATACTCTTTTACATCTTCTTCATTCACATCATCAAATGATAGCTTTTTCACAAAAAAGACTAATCTAGACCAAGATTTAAAATGCTCTTTAGATAAATCCGCCGCCACGGGCAATAGAGCCGTGATAGCATCAACATCAATTTTGCAATGTTTTTTGAAATCATTACCAACCTTTTCATACACATCATTTCCAGACAAAGCTCTAACTTCATCTCTCAGGCTATTTAAAGTAGCATGATTTTCATTATGATTTTCTCCATAAAAACTGAAAGAAGTTGGAATGGAGTCAAAAGCCCTTAATTTATTGATTGTAAATATTATATATTTCCGCAAGACACGCTCTTTATCTATTTTGTTTTGGTTATCAATTCTCTCTTGCCATTTATTAAATATGGCCAATATTATCAGCAACTCTAAAAACATCCCCGTAAACTCTGGGATAAGACTTCCTTTATAATAATCAATAAAAATATCGCTGTTAACAATTCCATGGCTTAGCAAATAAACTAGTACCAATAAGCAAACCCACATAATATTATTTTTATTTAAGAACCTCATTCTTACCTCTGAATAAACATAACGTTTGGTTAAGGGGCGGGCTTTAGCTCGACCCAGTGAGCGTAGTGAACGATTTGAACCACTGGTTAGATTTTTGGGCTAAACATCTTAAGGGTTCGATCATCATCTTCCGTCCAGTATCGCCTGCACATGCAACCTTGCCTGCAAGCTCGTCGCTCAATCGGAATATTAAGCCCCGCATCTTGCATTGCAAGCCGAAGAGCACCTACAGCCATACTGTATGTATCTATTCCCTCGTCGTCTTCATGGCGTGGGTCATCAAGTATTATTTTTCTCAAGTGCCCCTTGAATGGAAGCTCTCCGCCACTATGGCGGGCTAGAACCATTTGATCGAATTGTCCCAGTACAAAATTTTCTTCTAGATCGTCCTTGTCTTGGAACCAGCGCTGTTTTTCTGATTTACCAGCCCATTTGGTAGGATTTAGTTTTGTTACCCATAGTCGGCCGGTGCCGGTTCTATCTATTAGACCAATATCGAAAACGAAAAGCACTGGGCCGTATACGTTTGCACGGCGCGCACGATGATGAATATCAACGGAGTCGATAAATACATCAAACCAAATACTGTATCGGCGATCGATGTCATCTGATTCCTGAGGCGTTTGGGTTATACCAAGACGCTCTACCGTGCCTCTGGATAGGAGCGCACGTGACCTTAAGAACTGGCATGCGGTCGCAACACTGTTCGCATGGTGCAATTGGTCAACGCCTTTCTCTGAAAGAGCTTCAAATACGTGGCTAGATGGTATGTGCATAGAAAAATCTAACAGTGATTAGATGGAAGGCGGCACTAATCCGTTAGCAGAGCATTTCATATAACTCCGTAACATTTTCACTGTCGCCAAGTAAATATAATCATTAAATCATGATGTTATCCGCTTCTTTCTCGTGCTGGGCATATTCGCTTGACTTCCTCTTTTTATGCCACTGTTACTACTGTATGAAAAAGCATCTCGTCTGTTGGGCTTCGGTGCGCTCTGCACCAACCGACAAAAACCACGCTACCGCCCCTGAATTTCAGCCTCCAGTCTGCTGTTTGTTACCTGCGTTTTGGTACTGGCTTGGTTCATGGCTGACTCCTGCGAGAGGTTGCCAAGCGGCTATGTTACCGAACGGGGCTGGGGTGAAAAGCGCAAGCGGGCCGTTTCCTGAGCAAGATCAACAAATTAATCATTAATGGGTTTAAATGTGGTCGCTCAACCGCTTGGGCCCATCAGCGCAGAGGGAAATCGGACATCTCGTATGTTGGGCTAAAAATCGTAGGTTGGTGCTGAACGCAGTGAAGCCCAACGTTTATCGCGAAACGTATCTACAAATTTGTGTTACCGAGCGACCCAATCGATGTTTATCCTGCTCTGGTTGAGGTGATCATGCTCATTTGCTGGGCTTGGCTACGCTCTGCGCCAACCAGCAAAAAACCACGCTACCGCCCCTGAATTTCAGCCTCCAGTTTGCTGCCTTTTACCTGTGTTTTGGCACTGGCTTGGCTCATGGCTGACTCCGACAAGAGGTTGCCAAGTGGCTATGTTACCGAACGGGGCTTGGGTGAAAAGCGCAAGCGGGCGGTTTTCTGAGCAAGATCAATAAATTAATAAATAACGGACGACGATATAACCGCTCAACAGTGGCGGCCATCAGAGCTGGGGAAAATCGGACGGTGAAAGCGGGAGTGTCGCCAGCTTGTCGACAGACATTAAAAAACCACATGGGCCCAAAGGCCCATAGGGTTGTTCTGCGGTGATTGCTTGGGTCGTGGTTATCTGGCTTGGCGTACCGGCACGGCGCGGGTGGCGGTCACTTCGTAGCGGCTTTGGCTTGCCGGAGCGCCCTTCTGGAACTGGCGTACCAGCCGGTCGAGATCGCTCAACTGGTTGACCAGCTGGGTGATGCCGTGCACGGCGTGCTGGCTGCCCACGCTGGAGTCATCGGCCAGGGTCTTGATGCTGAGCACGTTGCGGTTGATCTCGGCGGTGACGTGGGACTGCTCCTGCACCGCCTGGGCAATCTGGCTGCTGCCGGAGGCGACCTGCTGCAACATGTTGTTGATTTGCTGGAGTATGGTGCCGGTCGCGGTGGCCTTCTGCTGGCAACTGTCGGCAAGTTGGCAGCCCTTCTCCATCGCTTGCTCAGCCTCGCCAGAGCTGTTTTGCAGCTCGGTGATCATCTTCTGGATCTCGCTGGTCGAGGATTGGGTCTTGATGGCGAGGGTGCGGATTTCGTCAGCCACTACCGAGAAACCGCGACCCGCTTCGCCAGCCCGGGCCGCTTCGATGGCGGCGTTGAGGGCCAGCAGGTTGGTCTGGTTGGCGATGTTGTTGATCACATCGAGGATGCCGTCGATATCGCGGCAGTGGCCGACCAGCGCACTGATCACGCTCTTGGAGGTGATAAGTTCGCTGTTCATGCCCGCCACGGCAGCCACGGTTTCGGCCACGCTACTGTTGCCGCTCTTGAACAGCACGGCTGTTTCATCCAGCAGGCTGGAGGAGTCAGTCGAGCTTTGTGACACCTCGCGAATGGATTCCGACATTTCGGTCACGGCAGTGGCTACCTGATTGGTTTCGGCCTGCTGCTGTTGCAGGTTGTCGGTGATGGATTCGGCGTTGCGCAGATCCCCCTCGGCGGCTTGCAGGATCTTGCTGCAAGTCTGCTGGGTACGGGCCAGCACGGCGTTGAACTCGGCCTGATTCATCACCATCGAGAGCTCGATGGCGGCGATGTTGTCCACCTTGTTGGTGTAGAGCAACTGCATCAGCGGGTTGTCAAAGCGGCTGCGGGCCATCTTGTTGAGCTTGCCGAGGCGACGGGAGAGGGCATTCAGGGTGATGGCCGCTATCGCCAGCGGCAGGGCGGCCAGCGCCAGTTGCCAGTTCATATCGTGGCTGTAGCCCAGGGCAAACATGGCGAGCAGGCTCAGCAGCAGACAGAGGTTGATGGCCAGGGTATGGGAGAAGGTGGGCAACTTGAGCGCCAGCGGCAGCTTGTTGTTGCGAAGGTCGGCATAGACCTTCTCGGCCCGCTGTTTGATCTCCTCGCTCGGGGCGGTGCGCACCGACTGATACTCCACCACCCGGCCGCTGGCATCCTTGATGGGGGTGACAAAGGCGCTGACCCAGTAGTGATCGCCATTCTTGCAGCGATTTTTCACCGGCCCCATCCAGCTCTTGCCATCCCTGATGTGACCCCACAGATCGGCAAAGGCCTGTTTCGGCATGTCAGGATGACGCACCAGATTGTGGTGCTCCCCCTTCAGCTCGTCGAGCGAGAAGCCTGCAATATCGCAGAACTCATCGTTGGCGTAGGTGATGCGGCTCTCCAGATCCGTGGTGGAGATCAGGCTCTGGTGGTCTGGATAGAGACGTTCTCTTTGGGTAACCGGTTGATTGATTCTCATGGCCTTGCTCCCGAGCTGTGGTGGTTAAATTTTGATCTGCATCAAGACATGTGCAAGGGGCGGGCCAGCTGGCAAAAACTAATGATTGATGTGTTATTAGCGAGGTTTGGAGAGGAAAAGCGCGTGGTTGTTTGCAATATGCAACGGATCTGACGGGGTGTGCCTCTGCGGCATCTGCAATTTGCAACCTATTCTGGACAAGCCCATAAGCTTGGAGCCAGCAGCTTGATGCGAAGGAGCCATGAACCGACGGGGCATCAGCTGCCCCGCCAGAGATCAGGGGAGAGGGTCGGGAGCGGGTGAGGAGGGGGCGCTGACGAGCTGCATCACTTCAATCTGGATCCCCTGCACCAGCACGGTTTTCAGATCCTGCAGGTACTCCTCCAGCGGCGACTCTTGCAGCAGCTGGGCGAGCTCGTTGCCCACCGGGGTGAGGCGGTAGTAGAGCAGGGTGATGTTGTTCTGCTTGCACTGCAGTCGCCAGCGCTGGTTGCCGAACTCCAGCTCGACCCCATCGGCGGGCAGCGGGCCGGACTCCAGCTCCGCGCGATGCAGCAGCCCGAGCTCAAACAGTTGCAGCAGGGCGTTGTAGGGCAGTCGGTATTTGCCAAGGCCAAGGCGCGTTGCCTTGGCACGACTCAGCAGGCTGGCCCCCTTGTGCAGCCCCAGCAGCAGTCGCTGCTCGTCGCTGCCGGTATAGTGGCAAGTCAGTGAGCAGATACGTTGGAACAGCTGGGCCTCGCGCTGGGTCATCTCTTTGAGGGTGGCGAGCGCCCGAATGGAGAAGCGGCCCGGCGTGGCGACTTCCAGCGCGAAGATCCGCCCCCACAGCTGCTGCATCGGCACCATGCTGATATCTTCCGCCAGTTGCAGGAAGCGGGTCAGCCAGTCGCTGTCCATCTCGCCGCCAGCCGCGGTCTCTTCGCAGTGGCGGGAGGCCATCACCATGATGGCTTCCAGATTGCGCTGGCGGGCGGCCTGATCCGCCAGATGGCGAAAGGTGGCGCGCTGTTCGAAGGTGCTGTCGGTGTTGCGGGTGAGCATGCCGTCGATGCCGCGACTGCGGGCCAGACGCAGGGTCTGCTCCTGGCTGCTCAGGATCGAACTCTCTTTCTTCGGGGGGGGGAGGTCTGCCATGCTGACTCCATTCGCACAGGTTCTGGAGCTGAATGTTACTCCAACCGGGATGCCAAGATAACAAAGCGGCCTCCGTGGAGGCCGCTTTTTTTGCAACGGGAGGATTACTCCTCGTAGACGCTCACCTCGACCGCTTCCATCGAATAGGAGGCGGTGGCCATCTCGTGGCTGGAGCTGACCGTGCGCATCTTGCCCTTCACCCAGATGGCATCCCACAGATCATCCACCGGCGCCCCCTTGGGGTAGCTCACATAGATCACCTGATTGGTGGGGGGCGGCGGCACATGGATGCAGGCGCCGAAGTAGGGCACCAGCAGGAAGGCGGTGATCTTCTTGGCATCCCCCTCCAGTGGCACCACGAAGCCCGGAATGCGCAGATCCTGGTTGTCCAGCTTCTTGTTTACCCCGCCCACCGGTTGCGGTACCGACATGGGATCTTCGTGATTGACCTGGGGCGGTGGCAGCAGTTTCTCCCCTTCCGGGATGAGCACATCCCAGTCGATGGTCTTGTAATCGGCGGCCAGGGCGGGCAGCACCAGCAGGCTGGCGAGCAGAGCCACAATTTTCCACTTCATCATCTGTCCTTCTGTTTCTATTTTTAGCGTCTCGCTAGACGCGAATGCTCATGCCATCGCTCAGGCTGTAGCGGTAAGCGCGGGCGGCAGGGAGCAGGCCAATCACCATGCCTGCCAGCCAGACGACCCCCAGTAGTTGCCACTCGTAGGTGCTCGGCAGCCCCAGACTCAGTTGCAGGCCATAGTGGCTGAGCAGCCAGGGCGAGGCAAGCCCCTGCCCCAGATAGAGCACGGCGACCCCGAGAGCGATACCGACCGTGGTCAGCGCCATCGCTTCCAGCGCCAGCAGCAGGAACAGATGGGCAGGGCCTGCGCCGAGGGATCGCAATATGGCGAGCTCCCGGCGCCGCTCGTTAAGCCCTGCCAGCAGGGTAGTCAGCATGCCGATCAGGCCCGCCACCACCACGAAACCGGCGATGACCGAGAGGGCCGTTTCCGCCACGCTCATCAGGCTCCACAGCTCCTGCAGGGCGGCCCCAGGCAGGATCGCCATCAGCGGCTCTTTGGGATAGGTGTTGACGCTGCGTTGCAGCTGGAACGCCAGGATCCGGTTGCTCAAGCCCACCATAAAGGCGGTGATGGTTTTCGGGGTGAGATCCTGCGCCAGCGCCTGCTCCGGCGTCACGTTCTTGCTGTGGCGGCCGGTATCCCAGCCCAGATGGATCGCCTCTATCCCCGCCAGCGGCACATGGATGGTGCGATCAATGGGCGTACCGGTCGGCGCCAGAATGCCCACCACCTTGAATGGCAGATTGTCGTGCTGGCTGAACGAGGTGTTGCCAGCGCCGTGGGCGATGACGATGGATTGGTCGAGATGATAGCCGAGCTTCTCGGCCACCTGGGCGCCGAGTACCGCTTCAAACGGCGTGTCGAATGGCCGCCCCTCGCGCAGTTGCAGCGACTGCTGCTGACCGTACTTCAGGTGGGTGAAGTAGTCGTCATTGGTGCCGAGCACCCGAAATCCTTTGTGGGAGTCACCAAGGGAAAGCGGGATGGTCCAGGCAACGCCCGGTTTCTGCTTGATGGCCTGATAGGAGTCCCACCCCACGTTGTTGGTGGGGTTGCCGATGCGAAACACCGAGTAGAGCAGCAGATTCACCTGACCGGAGCGGGCGCCGACGATGAGATCGGTTCCCGAGACGGTGTTGGAGAAGCTTTCACGGGCCTGGGTGCGCACCCGCTCCACCCCGAGCAGCAGGGTGACGCTGATGGCGACGGCCAGCAGGGTGAGCCCGGCGGTAAGGCGGCGGGCCCAGAGACTTTGCAGGGCGAGCTTTAGCATGATGCCCTCCGGTTGAGCTGTTGCAGGTTTTCGACTCGCGGGAACAGGGGTTCGAGATAAGGGTCGTGACTGACGAAGATCAGGGTCGAGCCCTGCTTGTCGCACTCCTCGAACAACAGCTTGATAAAGGCGGCCCGATTGTCGGTGTCGAGGGCCGAGGTGGGCTCGTCGGCGATCACCAGTGGCGGCGAGCCGATCAGCGCCCGTGCGGCAGCAACCCGCTGCTGCTGGCCGATGCTGAGGGCATGGACGGGGCGGTGCAGCGCCTCGTCCGGCAGTTGCAGCTCCGCCAGCAGACGGCGCGCCTCCTGCTCCGGGCTCCCTTGCAGGCGGGCCCGTTTGGCGGGCGAAAAGGTGAGGGCAGCGGTCACGTTGTCCTGCACCGAGAGAAAGGGCAGCAGATTGAACTGCTGGAAGATGTAACCCAGATTGGCCGCCCTGAAGTGGTCACGGGCACGGCCAGAGAGCCGGGCCAATGGTTGGCCCAGCACCTCCAGGGTGCCGTGGTTGGCGGTCTGGATCCCGGCCAGCAACCCGAGCAGGGTCGACTTGCCAGAGCCCGATGGGCCCTTGATAAAGACCCGCTCACCCTCTCGGATGGTGAGGGCGGGCAGATCGAGTACAGCGTCGCCACCTGGCCAGGCAAAGGCCAGATCGCGGATCTCAACCACGGCTTTTTTCATGGCGTTACCAGCTCAGCTTGTTGGCGGACGGGGTCAGCTCGCCAGCGGTCTGGCCAGTGGGCAGGATCCCCTGCACGCTCAGCTTCTCAAGGCTCGGATAGACGCTGAACAGGGTCGCCTCAAGGCCGGTCAGTTTGGCCGGCGTGGCGCAAGTGTAGGTGTACATGGCGCCCATATCGGCGTGACCCGCTTCGTCATGATCATGGTGGTCTGCATGTTTGTCGCTGGCAGCCTTGTCATGGTCATGGTCGTGGTCGTGATCATGATCATGCTCTTCTTTGGCGGCTTGCAGCTCCTGCTGGGTCAGTTTGCAGCCAGCGGCCGGGTCGAAGCGAAACAGGGCGTCAGGCTGCTGGAGGCGGGCGACCGCCTTGGCATACTGCGCCTTCTCTTCATCGCTCTTGGCGGTGTGCTCGAAGCCCACCAGATCGGCTGCGGGTGCCTGCAGCTCGATCATCAATTGGTCGCCATCGACCACCAGATTGAGGTGGCCGTGGCCATGCTCGTGGGCGCCGTGGCTGTGGCTCTCGTGTTCGTCGTGATTTGAGTGTGCGCCAAAGGTGGCTACCGCCAGCAACAGAGTAACTGCTTTCATCTTTAATCCTTTTTCAAAACAAATAGCGAAATTAAGCAAAGGGATAGAGAAAAGCAGAGGCGGGCGGCGCACGGATGGCATAGCTGTGAAGCGTGGCGGTATCCGCCGATCGTTGCATGGTTGCAACGACGGGCAGAACAGAGGTCGAACCGGGGAAACAATAGGGGGTAGCGGTGATGACCTGTTTGCCATCCAGATGGAGGGCGCAAACCAGGCAGTGATGGTCGTCGTGGCCGGGCAGGGCAGATTCAAACTGGTGCCGGGCAAGGGCAGGCTGCAGCCATAACCAGCCCAGCAGCAAGATCCAGATTTTCAGCTTGATACGACCCATAGACCCTTATGGAAAGGGCGCCATCAGCGCCCTTTCTCTCTGACTTAGAGATGGGACTTGATGAGCCCCATCACGGTAGCAATGTTGTTGGCATCGAGCTGGCCATCTTTGGCAAACAGCACCTTGCCCTCTTTATCCAGCAGGATGATCGCCGAGCTTTCCGGCGTCAGATCCCAGGCGTTGCGCGCCATGCCCTTGGCATCCAGCACCATGGCGGACCAGGGGAACTCTTTCTTGCTGTCCTCGGCACTGCTCTTCACGAAGCCGGAGGTGCCCCAGATGGCGTCATTGCTGTTGATGACGGTAACGGTCTGGTACTTGTCTTGCGGCAGTTTGGCGGCCTTGATCGCCTCGATCATCGGGGCGTTCAGCTCCTTGGCACTGGAGCGACCGGCAATATGCTGGATCAGGAACACCTTGCCGGTGAGCGAGGTGCTCTGCCACGGCTGGTAACCGATATCCTTGCCGTCCAGTACCAGCTCACCCTTGTCGCTGACATTGACCAGCGGCACCGGGTTGCCATCCTTGAAGTTGTGAGCAAAGACCAGAGATGGCAGCAGCGCCAAAGTAAGTACGAGATGTTTCATCCTGATGACACTCCATTTGTTATGTTATAACGAGTTTCGGATTGAGGGAATGGGCGAGCTTCATCCTAAACTGATCGGATCTGTTTAAAAAGTGTTAAATAAGATCGCAATTCAGAAGCGTCGGCGCCCCGCCAGTCAGGTGGTTGGCTGGCAAGGGCGGCTAGGATGGCATGACATCAATAAAAATCAATGAATTGGCTGCTGGTCTGAGCTGTCTGCGTCAGTAGAGCGACTCGCTGATGAGAGGGATCTTGGCCATGGTCATCTGCTGGGCCAGCAGGGACGAGCCGGTCAGCAGCACATGGCGCTGATTGTTGATCACCACCACATCACCGGGTACGCCGCTGTCTGCCGTAATGGCTAGCCAGGCAGGGGAGACGCTGCCGATGCTGATATCCGGATAGATGATGCTGAGCACATATTGCGGCGCCAGCTCCGCAAGCAGACTGGCCATCAGCAGCGCCTTCTCGTCGCTGTCGGCCTTGTTATCCTGCAGTGCCTGTAGCGGCGGCGCGAAGTGATCCAGCTGCTCCGGCTGGGTGGGGATGGCGTTCAGCCACTCCTGCAGCAGGCTGACGCTGGTGGCGAGATCTTTGGCCGCAAATTGCTGAGCCAGCGGCTTGAGGTGCCCTTTGAAGTGGTAGAAGAGCTGGGAGTAATCGGGTCGCACGCAAGGCAGTTTGCGATTGGCAGGATGGACGCAGGGGATCACCCTCATCTGGTAGAAGGCATCCTCCTGATACTGCTGGTAGGCTTGCCAGAACAGCATCGACTCCATGCTGTCGTCCCGCAGGGTGAAGGCCTGCTCCAGATTGCGAAATTTGGTAGCGGTCTCGGGGCTGCTCTGATTGATCAGGTTGATGCTGTTGTAGAGCCGCGGGCTGATGTAGGCGTAAAGCGTCTCCAGCGGATTGGTGAGGGAAGCCTTCAGCAGGCTCATCTCGTGGCGACTGGCGGCCATCACCTGATCGTCGGTGGTCAGCTGGAAGTGCTTGCGCTGGCCATCGGTGGATTGCCACTGCCAGCTCATGTTGATTTCGCTGGCGTTGCTTGTAGCACCAAGAGTGGTGCAGAGAGTGAGGCTGAGCAACAGCGCGGGGGTCAGCTTCATGGTGGTGCTTCCTGCCGTGGACGATAATTAACAACTAGGTGAGCCAGCACCACTTTGGTGATGTTTCGTTTTGTGATCTGGATAACAGATTGATGTGACTTTTAATTTAATTGTGAAATTAAGTCACTCTGGAGGGGTTATGAAGCCTTGGATCATAGTGCTGTTTGGGCTGCTCAGCCTGCCAGCCATGGCGGGTCAGGTGATCGTCAACAAGGGGATGTCCATTGCGGATACCTTTGCCCTGCGTGATCAGCTGGCACGCGAGCACGAATGGCAGGAGTGGCTGCGCTACCAGCAGGCCATCAAGTGGCTGGAGGTGTTGCCGGTCAACTGCGAGCTGATGAGCCAGCCGGGCGGCGGCTATCGCTGTGGCGGTGATTACTATCGGCCTTACCAGAAAGATGGCCGTGAAATATACATTCAGGGCAATCCTGCCGGAGATGCGGCCGGTCAGCTGCCGCAAACACCGACAAAAAAGGCGCCATAAGGCGCCTTTTTTACAAACCGAGTGATGCTTACTTGGCAGCGTAACGCTCGGCAGAGGTTTTGATCTCGGCTTCGGCAGCGGCCTTGTCGCCCCAACCTTCCACCTTGACCCATTTGCCCGCTTCCAGCTCTTTGTAGCGCTCGAAGAAGTGCTGGATCTGGGCTTTCAGCAGTTCCGGCAGATCGTTCACATCCTGGATGTGGTCGTACTGCTTGGTCAGCTTGGAGTGCGGTACAGCAACGATCTTGGCATCTTCGCCAGATTCGTCGGTCATCTTCAGCACGCCAACCGGGCGGCAGCGAATGACGGAACCGGCCAGCAGCGGGTAGGGGGTCGGAACCAGTACGTCGACGGGGTCACCATCCAGAGAGAGGGTCGCGTTCACGTAGCCGTAGTTGCACGGATAGAACATCGGGGTAGACATGAAGCGATCGACGAAAATAGCACCGCTGTCCTTGTCGACTTCGTATTTGATCGGGTCGGCATTCTGCGGGATTTCGATGATGACATAGATATCGTCGGGCAGGCTCTTGCCAGCCGGTACCAGGTTCAGGCTCATGATAATTCCTTCGTTGTTAGTATCAGGTTTGCAGGCCGATATTATAGCGATGTGATGTTAAATGACCATATTTCAGCGGCTATCGCTAACAAAGAAGGGGGATGTTTCCTGTTTGCGGCGCGTTGATGTGTGCAGGATGCAACAAAATGGCTGTTTTGATGCCCTGCCGCTGACCTTGGTCACCGGCAGGGCATGTGGAGTTGCGAGCAAAGAGGGTCAGAGCGAGTAGGGTAGTCTCGACTCATTGACCAGTCGTGACAGGGCTGTTACGACATGAGGGTCAAACTGGGTGCCGGAGCGGGACTGGATATACTCCATGGTCTGCGCCAGCGTCCAGGGCTCCTTGTAGGGGCGCTTGCTGAGCAGGGCATCGAATACATCGACTACCGCCACAATCCGCGCCGACAGTGGGATCTGCTGACCAGCCAGCTGCTGCGGATAGCCCTTGCCATCGAAGTGCTCGTGGTGGCCTCGGGCGATTTCGGCGCCGAGAGAGAGGTAGCTGGTTCCCTCCACCATTTCGCCCGCCTTGTGCAGGATATTGGCGCCGATGCCGGCGTGCTGCTCCATGATGGCCCGCTCTTCCGGGTCGAAACGGCCGGGCTTGTGCAGGATATGATCCGGGGTGCCCACCTTGCCCACATCGTGCAGGATGGAGGCCATGCCGATCATCTCGACAAACTCCGGGGTCAGCTGCTCGGGATAGGCTGCCATCTGCTTCAATTCGGCCACGATGGCATCCGAGAGTTTCTGCACCCGCAAGACATGCTCGCCAGTATCGGAGTCGCGAAACTCTGCCAGCGCCGCCAGCGCCACCACGGTGGCCTCCTGGGCGCGCAGCAGCTGATTGTAGAGATAGAGATTGTCGTAGGCCGCCGAGATGCGCTGACAGAAGACATCCAGCAGATCGCACTCGAGGGGATCGAGGGGCTGGGTCGGGGTAAAACTCAACACGAACTCGCGACCATTCTGGGCGGCGATATAGAGGGAGTCCTGCGGGTGTTCAAAGCGGTTGCAGCGCGCCGCCAGTGCCTTCATGACCGAGTCATTGAGGGTGGGAAAGTCGGTGATCTTGCCATCATCCAGCAGAGTCTCGTAGTCGCCGGTGGCGGCGAGGATCTCCAGCCCCTGTTCGCCGGGACGGCGCTCGGCGCAGATAGCCCCTTCGGTGCCCACATCGAGAATGGCGCTGATCTGTTTCAGCACGCCGGAGGCAAACTCCTTGAGTGAATGAAGATGGTAGAGATCGCCCGCTCCTTCCAGAATTTTGCCGAGCCCCTGACGGCTCTTGTCGATGGCACTGAGGGTTTCGTATGAACGCAGGGATGCGATGACAGTGGTGTAGAGCTTTTGTACCGTCAGCTCGGTCTTGGTCTTGTAGTCATTGATGTCGTAATCGAGGATCACCCGCTGCTCGGGGGCTTGGCCGGGCTGGCCGGTACGCAGCACGATCCGCACCAGCGAGTTGTGCATTTCGTTGCGGATCCGGTGCACCAGCCGCAGACCTGCGTCTTCGGTCTCCATCACCACATCGAGCAGGATCAGCGCAATCCTGGGATTGGCCTCCAGCATGCGGCCAGCTTCGGCGCCGCTGTAGGCATTGAGCAGCTCCAGCGGACGGGATTTGTAGTGAATGTTGGAGAGGGCCAGGCGGGTGGCATGATGGATATCCGGCTCATCATCCACGATCAGCACTTGCCATGGGTTGAGTGCCTTGGGGACCACGACCTCCTCATCATCGAGTTCGATAATGTCGTCGTCCAGCAAGATATCGTCCTTGTCTTGGGCACTGCTCATATCGGTTACGCCTCCGGCGCTCAATGAGTATGTGAACAGTATGCACGATCACATCCTCTCGGATCATCAGGATAAGTAGATATCGTGAGCTGGCTCCGCCTCTTTATCGCTACTCGAAAGGTTCCAGATACCCCTGGATCGACTTCTTCAACCAGGCCAACACCTTGCCGTGATAGGCGTTTTCCGCCAGATAGACCCCGTAATCCCGCCACTGCAGGCTGAACTTGTGTTTCAGGGTCAGCAGGGAGCCTTGTCGCAGCTGGCTCTGGATCAGTGGCGAGGGGAGCACTGCCCAGCCCAGTCCGTCCAGCACCGCATTGCGCATCAACTCGAAGCTGGAGAGGCCGATATGCTGGCCTCCCACAGGTAGCAGGCTTTTTACAGAAAATTCATCTACATACGAGAGGGTGACCTGGGTGTGATCGGTCAGGTCCTGCTGTTTGACCCGCTTCAGTCCGGCCAGCGGATGGCTGGGGGCCACCACCATCAGGGTGCGGATCGGGTTGAGCACGTCGATATTGAGGCCGCTGCGCTCCTGATCTTCTGTGATAAGGCCAAAAGCGGCATCGACGAATCCCTCTTCCACCAGCGCCGGCAGTTCGGGCGGAGAGGCGAGCACTAGCGAGATACTGGTGCCGGGAAACTGATTGTGCAGGCTGGCCAGCATCTCGCGCCACACCGGTTCGGGAATTGCGTCATCGCGGGCGACCCGCAGCGCCACTTCGGCCCCCGAGGCGTAATGTTTGCACTTCTGCTGCAGGCTGTTGGCTGCCTGCAGCAGGCGGGTGCAATCATCCAGCACCAGCTCGCCGATCTCGGTCAGGCGACTCTGATTGGCGCCTCGTTCAAAAAGTTCGACGCCAAGCTCAACTTCCAGCGCCGCGATGGAGGTGCTGACGGCGCTGCGACTTTTGCCGAGGCGACGGGCGGTGTTGGCAATAGAGCCGCTATTGGCTGACTCTACAAAGAGTTCTATCTGATATAGCTTCATGTTTTACAGGCCATGGCGGAGTTTTTCACCATCACCTTAGCGTGTCGAACCAAGGCAAGGCAAACCTGTGGCGTCGGAATAATCGACGCTGAGCGATTGTCGCGAGTTGCTTCTCCCCGTTTACCATCTCTCCCGTCGAAGCAACAAAGGCATCTTATATGTTATTAAGTCGTATGTTTCTGGCCCGGCTGTTTCTGACCGGCGCCATCGTGACCGAGGTCGCCGGTACCTCCAGCATGGCCATGATCCCCGAGCAGGGGGCAGGCTGGATGAATTACATCCCGATGTGGCTGTTGATCGGTTTCTCGTACTGGTTGCTGGCGAAAGCCGCCAAAACAATCTCCATTGGTATTGCCTTTGCGCTTTGGGAGGGGCTCGGGATCACCTTGATCACCATAGTGTCGGTCATGTTCCTTGGTTACGATGTGACCGTTCAGGAGCTGATTGGCCTGGCTCTCGCGATAGTGGGGATTGTTATGGTGACCATGGGGGAGACCCATGATGAGCCCGCAGACAAGTCAGTAGAAGCGGAGGCCACAGCATGAGTCCGTTTGTGATTGTATTGGGTGCCGCACTGATCGATATCGGCGCCAACATGGCCATCAACCGCTCCAAGGGTTTTCGTTACAAGGGGTGGGGATTCCTGGGGATCATGCTGGTACTCGGCGCCTTTACCCTGCTCTCGGAAGCGGTAAGTGGTGGCCAGATTGACCTGGCTGTTGCCTACGCCACCTGGGGGGCTATCGGCATCGTCGGTACGGCGCTGGGCGGTTTGCTCTTCTTCGGTGAGCGGCTCAAGCCCATCGGCTGGGCTGGCATGATGGTGATGGCGCTGGCTGTCGTTATGCTGACGACAGCCTGATAATCTGAAGCAATAACAAAAGCCGCCCGGTTTCGCCGGGCGGCTTTTGTTTGGCTGATTGCTTGGTCGATGCAGGCTCAGCGCGGCGCTTCGTAGAGCTCCAGCGGTAGGCCGTCGGGGTCGGCGAAGAAGGTAAAGCGCTTGCCGGTCAGCTCGTCCACCCGCACCGGCTCTACCTCGACCCGATGGGCCAGCAGGTGGGCGATGACCCGGTCAAGGTCGCTGACCCGAAAGGCGAGATGGCGCAGGCCGCACGCCTCGGGGCGGGAGGGGCGCTCGGGAGGCGAGGGGAAGCTGAACAGCTCCAGCTGGCTGCCGTCCGGCAGGGCCAGATCCAGTTTCCACGACTGGCGCGCTTCGCGCAGGGTCTCGGCGATGATGGGCAGCCCCAGCACCTCGTGGTAGAAGTGGCGCGAGCGTGGGTAATCGCTGGCGATGATGGCCACATGGTGGATGGCGTCAAACAGCGGAAAGGTCATGGTGTTTCCTTGTCAGCAGCATAGTGAACGGGCAGCCTGCGCTGCCCGTGTTGTTGATCTAGTTGAAGAAACCGCCGAACCAGTCATCCAGCGCACTGCGTGGTGTCGCATTGCTGGCGCAACCGGCCGGGGAGCCCATGGTGGAGGCTTTGGCCGGCACCTGCAGGCTGCCCGGGCAGTCGCTGGTGACGCGGGTGCCGCTGGCGCGGGAGAAGTTGGCCCAGGTGACCCCTTCCGGCATCTTCAATCCCAGACTGTTGACGCCGCGCTGGCTCATGTAGCCGCTAAAGAGCTGCAGAGCACCACTGGCACCGGTCAAGCCCGCCGGGGTGTTGTCGTCGCGACCGACCCAGATACTGACCAGCTCGTTGTTGTCCATCCCGGCAAACCAGGAGTCGCGCAGCTCGTTGGTGGTGCCTGTCTTGGCCGCCATGGTGGCGCCGGGGAACTTGGCACTGAGCGCGCGGGCTGTGCCCTGACTCACCGTCTTGGTCATGGCGAACAGGGTCAGCCAGCTTGCTTGCTGGTCGGTGACCCGCTTGGCGGTCTGATCATGCTGATAGAGCAGGCTACCATCACCGTTGACTACGGCGCGAATGGCCGACAGCGGCTGGGTCAGTCCCTGATTGGCGATGGGCAGATACATCTGGTTCACCTCCAGCGGGGAGAGGGCAACCGCCCCCAGCACCAGCGACGGATAGGGCTGGATCTCCTGCTGGACTCCCAGCTTGTGCAGGGTATCGACCACTTTTTCCAGCCCCACTTGCAGACCCAGATTGACGGTCGGCACGTTGAGTGAGCTGGCCAGCGCATCCATCAGCGGCACGCTCTGGCGGAACTTGCGATCGTAGTTTTGCGGTGTCCAGACCTGGCCATCCTGACCGCGAATACGGATCGGCTGATCTTTGAGTGGGGTCGCGAGCGTCAGGCCGTTGGAGAGACCGGTGAGGTAGACCGCCGGTTTCACCAGCGAGCCGATCTGGCGGCGGGCATCCAGCGCCCGGTTGAACCCTGCGTAGCGGGGATCGCGGCCACCCACCAGCGCGACGACTTCGCCCTTATGCCAGTCGGAGACCACCATGGCCGCCTCCAGCTTCTTCTTGCCGCGCAGTTTCTCGATATCGGCGAGGCCCGATTCGACCGCCCGCTCGGCCGCATGCTGGGCGATGGGGTCGAGGCTGGTGAAGATCTTGAGGCCGGACTGCTTGAGCAGATCGGCACCGAAGCGGCTCTGGATCTCTCGCTTGAGCAGTCCCATAAAGGCCGGGGTGCGGCCATAACTCATCTGGCCACGGGCGATGATGCCGAGGGGTTGGCGGCTGGCCAGTTCATACTCGGCCTGGGTCAGGCTGCCGTGATCCATCAGCAGCTTCAGCACCAGATCACGGCGGGTCTTGGCCCGCTCCGGGAAGCGCCATGGGTCGTAATAGGAGGGGCCTTTCACCAGACCGACCAGCAGGGCGACCTGATCGATATCCAGCTCGTTGACCGGAATGCCGAAGTAGAAGTAGGAGGCGAGGCCAAAACCGTAGACCCCTTGCGAGAAGTTCTGCCCCAGATAGACCTCGTTGAGGTAGGACTCCAGGATCTCGTCCTTGCTGTAGCGATAGTCGATCAGCACCGCCATATAGGCTTCCTGCAGTTTTCGCCACAGGCTGCGCTCACGGGTCAGGAAGAAGTTTTTGGCCAGCTGCTGGGTCAGGGTACTGCCCCCCTGCACGGTACGACCCGCGATCAGGTTGGCAAACATGGCGCGCATGATGGCCACCGGCGAGACGCCGCCATGCTGGTAGAAGTCGCGATCTTCGGTGGTGAGCAGGGTCACCAGCAGGCTGTCGGGCACCTCGGCGATGCGCACCAGCAGGCGATCTTCCCGATCTTCGGTATTGAGGCGATCGAGCAGCACCGGGTCCATCTGGGCGTAACCGAGCTGGCGCTGGTTCTCCAGCGACTGGATCCCCTCAAGGCGCGGGCCGTTGAAGGTGAGGCGAAGGCCACGGGCCCCATCGGCGCCATCATAGAACTCGAACGGGCGGCGAATCAGCTCGATGCGGTTGCCGTTGATGGTGTATTCACCCGGCGTGTGAGGCTGGCGCACCTGCTTGTAGCTCAGCATGTTGAGCTCGCGCAGCATCTGGTCCCGCGACAGGCGCTGGCTGGGGTAGAGCTCCAGCGGGCGGCTGTAGACCATCACCGGCAGCTGCCACTTCTCGCCATCGAAGCGCTCGCGCACCTTGGTATCGAGGTAGATGCCAAACACCACCATAAAGGCCGCCACCACCAGGGAGAGCTTGAAGCCAAGCCAGAACAGCTTGCGCCAGATGGTACGCTTGGGTGGCGCTTTCTTGGGGGCGCGCTTGCGTCGTTGGGTTGCCATAAATCCTCTTTGCTTTCCTTTCTACTTGTTATGTCGCATTCGCGAACGTCCGATCGGGCCTGGCCAATCGAACCTAGATACCCATCTTCTTCTTGGTGACCTTGGTCGGCATCGCTTCCAGCGGATTATCCGGCCAGTAGTGGCGGGGATAGCGCCCCTTCATCTCTTTTTTCACCTGTTCGTAGGATCCTGCCCAGAAAGCGGCCAGATCGGCGGTGATCTGCAGCGGTCGCTGGGCGGGGGAGAGCAGCTCCACTACCAGCGGCACCCGGTCATCGGCCACGCAGGGGGTCGAACCTTGCCCGAACATCTCCTGAATGCGCACCGGGATCACCGGTGCCTGCCCCGGCTGATAGCGGATCCGCACCCGGCTGCCGGTGGGCGCTGCAAAGTGGCTCGGCAGCGCCTCGTCCAGCCGTTTGGGCAACGGCCAGGGCAGGGATTGGCGCAGGATGTCGCTCATATTGAGCCTCTTCAGCTGCTCCAGCCGGGTCATACCGCTCACCGCTGGCAGCAGCCACTGTTCCAGCGTGGCCAGCAGGCTGTCGTCATCCATCGTGGGCCACCCCTCATCAGGCAGCCAGTCGCGGGCGCAGCGCAGGCGGGCCAGCAGCCCTTCGCTGCTCTCGTCCCAAGGCAGTACATGCAGCCCCTTGCGGCGAATGCCTTGCAGCAGGCAGCGCCCTTTCTGCTCGTCAGAGAGTTCGGTCAGCGGTCGCTGGCTCAGCACCAGCTCGCCGATCACCTGCTGGCGCTCGGCGCGCACCCGCTCTTCCCGCTCATCCCAGTCGAACCACTGCCGTTCGCTCACCAGTTCCGGCAGCAGGCGTACCAGCTCGTCCAGATCGACCGGTTCGGCGATAAAAATGCGGCTGCCGCGATCGTTCTGCCCCATCTCGATGGCGATAAGGGCGGCTTGTCCCTGACAGGGATGACCTTCTACCAGATCGCAGCTCACCCCACCACTGAGTTGATAGCGACTGCCGCTGCGCAGTTTGCCAATGCGATCCGGCCAGGCGAGGGCACAGAGCAGCCCCAGCCACTGCCCCTGCGCACTGGCAGGGCGCACGCCAAGCCGCTCAAACCAGCGGGCCGCTCCCTGACGCAGGGCACTTTGACGGCGGTGGAACAGCACGGAGAGGCGCTCCGATCCTCGCAGATCTTCTTCCTGCAACGCCACCAGATAAGCGGCATCGGCGACAATCCCTGTCAGACCCTCGGACTCCAGCTCGCGGGCGCGCAGCAGCATGCGAGCGAGGCGAGGGTGAGTACCGAAGGCGGCCATGGCGCGGCCAGCGGGAGTGAGTTGTTGCTCACCCTCCGGCTTCATGGCGCCAAGGGCCACCAGCAACCTCTGGGCGCTGGCCACCGCGGCGGCGGGAGGCATATCGAGAAGCGGCAGATCTTCTACCTTGGCGCCCCACTGGGCGGCATCTATCAGCAGGCCGGTCAGCTCCTGAGTGAGGATGTCTGGCGGGCTCTGCTCGGCGAGCCGCTCCTGCACCTCGCTGCTCCAGAGCCGGTAGCAGACGCCGGGGCCGAGACGGCCAGCACGGCCTGCCCGCTGGGTGGCGGAGGATTTGGCTATCTGGCGTGTCTCCAGCCGGGTGACGCCGCTTTTCAGATCATAGGAGGCCCGTCGTTCCAGCCCGCTGTCGATAACGACAGAGACCCCCTCGATGGTGAGGGAGGTCTCCGCCACATTGGTGGTGAGCACCAGCTTACGGCGGCCGGCAGGCGCCGGTTCGATGGCCGCTTGCTGTGCCGCCATGTCGAGGCGGCCGTAGAGGGGGGCGAGGGTCACGTCGTCCGGCAGTTTGTCTGCCAACCACTGCGCCAACCGCTCGATCTCACCCTGTCCCGGCAGAAAGACCAGCAGGCTGCCATCTTGCTCGGCCAGCGCTTCGAGTACCACGGCGCCGACCTGCGGCTCCAGCCACTGCTGGCGGTTGGCTGGGCGGTAGTGGTAGTCGATGGGGAAACCGCGCCCTTCCGAGCGAACCACAGGGGCATCCGGCAACAAGGTCTCGAGTGCCATGCCATCAAGGGTTGCGGACATAATCACAAGCTTGAGGTCATCGCGCAGCCCTTGCTGGCTCTCGATAGCGAAGGCCAGCGCGGTATCGGCGTGCAGGCTGCGTTCATGGAACTCATCGAAGATGACCAGCGAGACGCCATTCAGCTCAGGGTCTTGCTGCAACATCCGGGTCAGCACCCCTTCGGTGACAATCTCGAGCCGGGTCGCTGAGCTGGTGCGGCTCTCGCCACGCACCCGCAGGCCGATGCGCTCGCCCACCTTCTCCCCCAGCTGGCGCGCCAGAAAAGTGGCGATATTGCGCGCCGCGAGGCGCCTTGGCTCCAGCATGATGATGCGGCCGGGCAGCCGGTTCTGACGCACCAGCTCCAGCGGCAGCAGGGTCGATTTGCCTGCGCCGGGAGGCGCCTGCAGGATCACGCTGGCGTGGGTGTCGAGGGCGGCAAAGAGTTCGGGCAATACCGAAACGATGGGGAGCTGGGACAAAGTGATGAGCACCTTCTGTAGCAACCGGTAAAACGGCGCCTATTCTGCCACAGCCACCCGTGCCACCGTGAGTGGATGTGCGCAGATGGTCACTCGGGCGGGAGGGTGGCGAGACATGGCCGGATGGCTGCCATAGAATGGGCTCATCCAATGAGCGTGAAAAAGGCATTATCACCACATGGCCAAACTTTTTTTTGCCCTGCCCGTCAAGGAGCTCGCCCCCGAGCTCATCGCCTGGCGCGATAAGCTGCCCTGGCCCGGTCAGCCGGTGCCACAAGCCAACCTCCACCTGACCCTGGCTTTTCTGGGTGAGGCGGACGAGTTGACCACCCGCCGCCTGATCGCCGCCGTAGAGCGTCAGCACTGTCCGCCGCTCTCCATCAGGCTGGATGAGACCGGCTGGTTCAGCCGGGCCAAGGCAGCCTGGATTGGCCCGAAGGAGTGGCCCAACGAGCTGACCGTGCTGGCGAAGGCGCTGCGCCGCCACGGTGAGAAGCTGCGCCTTGGCAATGGCGAGCAGGGTTATCGCCCCCACGTCACCCTGTCGCGCAAGGCGGGCGAGGCGCCAGCCATCCTGCCTGCCCCAAATTTTCTGCTGCAGGCCGATGAGTTCTGCCTCTATCAATCCATCTCGACCCCGGACGGGGTTCGCTACGAACCGCTTGCCTGCTGGCCGCTGCGTGCCCGGGTAAAAGAAAACGCGCGGAGGGCTAACCCGTGATCTTTGATCCCCCCCTGCAATCGGGCCAGCTGGTAGCCCGCTACAAGCGCTTTTTGACCGATGTGCAACTCGATAACGGCGAGGTCATCACTATCCACTGCGCCAATACCGGTGCCATGACCGGCTGTGCCGATCCGGGCACCCAGGTCTGGTACTCCACTTCCGATAACCCCAAGCGCAAGCTGCCCAACAGCTGGGAGATCGCCGAGAGCCCGGCAGGCCACTTTATCTGCGTCAACACGGCCCGCGCCAACCAGATTGCCCGGGAGCTGATCGAGCAGGAGGCCATCGCTCCGCTGGCGGGTTACAGCCGGCTGCGCACCGAGGTGAAGTATGGCGAAGAGAACAGTCGCATCGATCTGTTGCTGGAAGATGACGAAAAGGGCAATTGTTACATCGAGGTAAAATCGGTCACCCTGCTCGACGAGCGGGAGGAGGCTGGCATGGGCTACTTCCCCGATGCGGTCACCGCCCGTGGTGCCAAGCATTTGCGCGAGTTGATGGCGATGAAAGCGGCGGGCCACAGGGCCGTGCTGCTCTTTATGGTGTTGCACTCCGGAATAAGCCGGATGCGCCCTGCAACCCATATAGATCCGCACTATAGTCTGCTAATTGAGCAGGCAATCGCGGCGGGGGTTGAAATTTTATGCTATCGGCCCCATGTTGGGGTGCAAGGCATGGTGGCTCAAGGGTTTATCCCGTTTGAATCTGGTCACCTGTTACCCGAGGGGAGTGCATAAATATTGGAGTGGGTAACATTATTGGTACGGCTCGTTTGCTTACCCGTTACCCTTCTGCTATAGATGTCGCCCTCAATTTATGGATGGCACGGGTAGCGTGCTGAATTAGGAGACAGGGCATGCCAACAGGCGAAAACAGGAAATCTCTGGGCCCCCTGGCCATTGCGGGTGTCGCGCCTTACCAGGAAAAGCCGGGTGAGGAGTACATGAATGACCAACAAAAGGCGCATTTTCGCAAGATCCTGGGTGCCTGGCGCAACCAACTGATGCAGGAAGTTGATCGTACCGTCGACCATATGAAAGACGAGGCTGCCAACTTCCCGGATCCCGTGGATCGTGCCGCGCAAGAAGAAGAGTTCGCTCTTGAACTGCGTACCCGCGACCGTGAACGCAAGCTGATCAAGAAGATCGAGAAGACCTTGCAGCTGCTTGAAGACGATGATTTCGGTTACTGCGAACACTGCGGTATCGAGATCGGTATCCGTCGTCTGGAAGCCCGTCCGACTGCCGACCTCTGTGTCGATTGCAAGACGCTGGCCGAGATCAAGGAAAAACAGATGGCCGGTTGATCCCGACCCTCTGGTATATGAAAAAGGGAGCTCGCGGGCTCCCTTTTTTATTGAGCTTTTGGCGGTCGCGCCCCAGAATGCAGCCTCAATGAATCGCTTACCCGAACAGTCATGCTAGTGAATTCCCCGTCCTCACCCCTTGCGCGCCCCTATGTCGGCCGCTTTGCTCCCTCACCCTCAGGCCCGCTTCATTTCGGTTCGCTGATCGCCGCCCTCGGCAGCTTTTTGCAGGCCAGAGCGCAGCAGGGACGCTGGTTGGTACGCATCGAAGATATCGATCCGCCGCGGGAAATGGCAGGGGCAGCGCACCTGATCCTCAAGACTCTTGAGGCATATGGCCTCGAGTGGGATGGGGAGGTGATGTTCCAGAGCGCGCGCCACGGCCGTTATGACGAGATCATCGAGCAGCTCTATCGGGCGGGGGACCTCTACTGGTGCCGTTGCACCCGGCGCGAAATCATGGCCGCGGGCGGTCTCTACAGCGGCCACTGCCGCACGCTGGGGCTTGCGGCCGAAGGTTGCGCCGCCCGGCTGCGCCAGCACCATCCGGTCTACCACTTCGACGATCGCTTGCAGGGCCATATCGCGGTACCGGCGGCGCTCGCCGAGGAGGATTTCATTATCCGTCGCCGCGACGGGCTCTACGCCTACAACCTGGCGGTGGTGGTGGATGATATGGACAGCGGCATCACCGAGATAGTGCGCGGCGCCGATCTGCTGGAGCCCACGGTGCGCCAGATTGCCCTCTACCAGACCCTGGGGGCGCCGGTGCCCGACTGGGTGCATTTGCCGCTGGCGGTGCTGGCCGACGGCAACAAGCTCTCCAAGCAGAACCATGCGCCGGCCCTGGCGCTCGATGAGGTGCGACCGGCCCTGTGGCAGGCGCTGCACTTCCTCGGCCAGTGTCCGCCGCCCGAGCTGATGGCAAGCCGGATCGACGAGATCATCGAGTGGGGCATCGCCAACTGGCAGCTCGAACGGGTGCCAGCCAGCGAGAAGATCCCGCTGGACATTGAGTAAAGAGAGCCGGTTTTCGTGTAATAGGACGTGATCTGGGCGCTGATAGACCGCTATTTTCGCTGACAGAGGGTTTCATGCGGGATCAATTGTCTGCACGGTTTTTCATTTGGTCAGGTGTGAGCTATGTGCAGATTGACCGCTATTTTCGCTGGCAGACGGTTTCATGCGGGATCAATTGTCTGCACGGTTTTTCATTTGGTTAGGCGTGAGCTATGATAGGCCGCTATTTTTTGGCCTCCCGTCAATTTAGAAGTCATGAAGAGGTGTACCATTTTTTCCCAGATCGCAAACTTTTGCCGCAAGGTGCTCGGCAAGGAAGACGGCGAGCAGTCGGTGGAATCCCCCATTCCAGCCCGTGTCGCCGGTCAACGTCGTACCTTAAGCCGTGATCAGCACCCTATTTCGCGCAAAGAGATCAGCGAGAATGCACTCAAGGTGCTCTATCGTCTGAACAAAGGGGGCTATGAGGCCTACCTGGTCGGCGGCGGAGTCCGGGATCTGCTGCTCGGGAAGACGCCCAAGGATTTCGACATCGCAACCGATGCGACGCCGGAGCAGATCAAGGCGCTGTTCAGCAACTGCCGCCTGATTGGCCGTCGTTTCCGCCTGGCCCACATTGTCTTTGGTCGTGACGTGATCGAAGTGGCCACCTTCCGGGGTCACCACCATCAGGTCAATACCAGCAAACATGTGTCGGCCCAGTCTGATGAAGGCATGCTGCTGCGCGACAACGTCTACGGCACCATCGAAGAGGATGCCGAGCGCCGCGACTTTACCGTCAACGCCCTCTACTACAGCGCCAAAGATTTCACCCTGCACGATTTCGAAGGGGGTCTGGAAGATCTGGCCGAGCGCAAGCTTGAGCTGATCGGCGATCCCGAGACCCGTTATCGTGAAGATCCGGTGCGGATGCTGCGCGCCGTGCGCTTTGCCGCCAAGCTGGATATGACCATCAGCCCGCGTACCGCCGCCCCCATCAAGGAGCTGGCGCCACTGCTGCAAGACATACCGGCTGCCCGCCTGTTTGAGGAGACCCTCAAGCTGTTCCTGGCTGGCGACGGTCTGGCGACCTACAAGCTGCTGCGCGAGTATGGTCTGTTCCAGCAGCTGTTCCCGCAAGTGGCGGCGCTGTTTACCCCGCACGGCAACTCGCCCTACGAGCAGTTTATCGAGCAGGCACTGATCGATACTGACACTCGCGTCCGCGAAGATAAACGCGTCACTCCTGCCTTCCTCTATGCCACCCTGCTGTGGGGCTGCGTCGAGGCTCGTGGTCGGGTGCTGGAGAACGAGAGCGGCCTGCCCTGGTATGACGCCTTCATGCTGGCGATCAACGAGGTGCTGGACAATCAGGTGCGGATCATCGCCGTTCCCCGCCGTTTCACCACCGATGTCCGCGACATCTGGGCACTGCAACAGCGGTTGACCCGCCGTCAGGGCAAGCACCCCGAGCGCGCCATGGAGCATCCCAAGTTCCGCGCGGCGTTTGACTTCCTGTTGCTGCGCAACCGGGTCGAGCGCGGTCTCGGCGAGCTGGCCAGCTGGTGGGAGCGCTATGTTGCCTCCAATCCGGATGTGCGCCCGCAACTGCAGCGTGAAGCGACCCGTCGCCCGGCAAGTGGTGAGCGCGGCGAGGCTCGCAGCCACGATGGCGAGAAGCGCAGCAGCAACAGCCGTAACCGCCGTCGCCCCCGTCGCCGCAAACCGAAAGTGGTCGAGTGACAACAGACGTGATGACCGAGGTCTTCATCGCCATTGGTTCCAACCTGTCTGATCCGCTGGGTCAGGCTCGTCGCGCCGTTGCCGCGTTGGCAAGGTTGCCGGAATCTGTGCTGGTGGAGGCCTCGTCGTTTTACAGCAGCCGCCCCATGGGGCCTGCTGACCAACCGGACTACGTCAATGCCGTGGCCCGGCTCAATACCCGGCTCGCGCCCCTTGCGCTGCTGGATCAATTACAAAAAATCGAGCTGGAACAGGGACGTGTGCGCAAAGATGAGCGGTGGGGGCCGAGAACTCTGGATCTCGATCTGCTGCTCTATGGGGATCAGGTGATCAACCATGAGCGCCTGATCGTACCCCACTACGGCATCAAGGAGCGGGAGTTCGTGCTGCTGCCCCTTGCCGAAATTGCGCCTGCTCTGGTGCTGCCCTGCGGCACCCCGCTCGCCCGACTGGTTGCCCGCTGCCCGCACAATGATTTGGCCATCATTGCCCCGCGTGCAGACGTACAGGAGCCTCTATGAGCAAGATCACCACCGCCAGCCTGCTGAAGATGAAGCAGGAAGGTCAAAAGTTCACCGCCATCACCGCCTATGATGCCACCTTTGCCAAGCTGTTCGACGACGAGGGGGCCCACGTGCTGCTCATCGGCGATTCGCTGGGCATGGTGCTGCAAGGGGGTCAGGATACCCTGGCGGTCAACATGGATGAGATGGTCTATCACACCCGCTGTGTGGCGCGCGGTGCCAGCAAGGCACTGGTGGTCGCCGACATGCCGTTCATGAGCTACGCCACCCCCGAGCAGACTTACCAGAACGCTGCCCGCCTGATGGCGGCCGGTGCCCGCATGGTGAAGATGGAAGGGGGCGACTGGCTCTGTGACTCCATCCGCCACCTCACCCGCAACGGGGTGCCGGTGTGCGGTCACCTCGGCCTCACTCCGCAATCCGTTCATGTCTTTGGCGGCTTCAAGGTGCAGGGGCGCGATGAGTTTCAGGCGCAGGAGATCTATCGCCAGGCCCTCGAACTGCAAGCGGCCGGTATCCAGCTGCTGGTGCTCGAGTGTGTGCCCACTGCGCTGGCCGAGCGCATCACCAAGGCACTTCGCATCCCGGTGATCGGCATTGGTGCCGGCCCTTCGACCGACGGTCAAATTCTGGTGATGCACGATGCCTTTGGCGTCACCTCCGGCTATGTGCCCAAGTTCACCAAGAACTTCCTGGCCGAGACCGGCGATGTGCGTGCCGCTATCCGCCTCTATGTGCAGCAGGTGAGCGAGGGGAGCTTCCCCGGCCCGGAGCACTGCTTCAACTGATCCTGGCGGTTGCATGATGGGGGCTGCGGCCCCCGTCTCTGCTTGTCAGCCTTGCACAGTTAATCCGTATAGCTAATCCGTATCTTATTGATTCATCTAAAGGTGAACTGCTGATAGCCATGTTCGTGCCCCATCCCGCCCGAGCGCTATCGGTAGATGCAACCCGTCTCTCTTTTTGATTTATCGGAAGGTGAACTGCTGATGTTGGTCGTAAATAATCCCGTAGTTCTGCGTGAGCAGATAAGCCAATGGCGCCGTGAAGGGCGTGCCATCGCATTTGTGCCCACCATGGGCAACCTGCATCAGGGCCACCTGACGCTGGTGAAAGAGGCGCACTGCCACGCCGAGAAAGTGGTGGTCAGCATCTTCGTCAACCCGATGCAGTTCGACAAGGCCGAGGATCTTGCCAACTACCCGCGCACTCTGGAGCAGGATTGCGCTGCGCTGGAAGCGGCCGGCGTCGACATGGTGTTCACCCCGACCCCGGAGATCATGTATCCGCAGGGGCTGGCCAGCCAGACCTTCGTCGAGGTGCCGGGTCTCTCCAATCTGCTGGAGGGGGCGCTGCGTCCGGGTCACTTCCGTGGGGTCAGCACCGTCGTCACCAAGCTGTTCAATCTGGTACAGCCGGATGTGGCCTGCTTTGGCCAGAAGGATTACCAGCAGTTGGCGCTTATTCGCAAGATGGTGGCCGACATGGCGATGCCCATCGAGATCGTCGGTGTGCCCACCGTGCGGGCCGAGGACGGGCTGGCGCTCTCTTCGCGCAACGGTTACCTGACGGCCGCCGAGCGGGCCATTGCTCCCGAGCTGGCGCGTACCATGAACTGGATCGCCGAGCAGATTGAAGCGGGTGACCACCATCTGCCCTCCTTGGTGGCGCAGGCCAGCCAGCGTCTCGACAACGCCGGTTTTCGTACCGATGCCATCGACATCGTCGATGCCGCCACCCTCGAATCCGCCACAGACGAGAGCGCGCAGCTGGTGATCCTGATGGCCGCTTATCTTGGCAAGGCCCGCCTTATCGACAATCAAGTGGTCACGCTGCAGCAAGCCTGAGCCCGCCACAACCAGGAGGACCCCATGTCCAAGAAGGTTTACTGCATTGCCCAATTCCTGCCCAAACCCGGTCAGGAGCAGGCCCTGTTTCAGGTGCTGCAGGCGCTCGAGCCCAACACCCTGCGTGAGGATGGCTGCCTGCAATATCGGGTGACCCGCCACATCGCGAGCCCGTTTGCCGAGGGGGAGAGCTTCCCCATCGTGTTCAACGAGATTTGGCAAGATATGGCGGCTTTCGAAGCCCACTGCCAGCGCGCGGAGATCAAGGCTTTCTTCGAGCGTTACTGTCTGGCGGAAGATGGTTTGGCCGCGAAGTGGAATGTCTGCGTCTATAGCGACGAACCTGAACAGTACGACGCCCCCGTAAAGAAGTAATACCCCCGATTGCCAGCGGACGCCCCCTCGGGCGTCCGCTGCTTTTTCACGCCTGCACTCCGGCGTTCTCCCCCGCGACCCCGCTCGCACCCTCTGTTTTCGCTGTCCACAATCGGCCCTGATGGCCGCTACAGGTGTTTATTTATGTTTACCTTGTTTGCTTCGTTGCTCTTCTGTCTGCTCTGTTTTGCCCTGACCCGGATTCCCTCTACTGTGCCGCTCTCGCGCAAGGTGTTCGCCGGTCTGTTGCTTGGTGCCCTGTTCGGACTGGCGCTGCAACTGGGTTGGGGCGCCGATGATGCCGGCGTTCAGCAGACCCTGGAGTGGGTCAATATCATCGGCGGCGGCTATGTCAGCCTGCTCAAGGTGGTGATGATGCCGCTGGTGTTCACCTCCATCCTCTCCGCCATCAACAAGCTGGAGCAGGCCCAGTCCCTCGGCAAGATCAGCGCTGTGTTGATCGGCTCCATGCTGACCCTGGTGATGATCGCCGGTGTGGTGGGGATGACCATCACCCACCTGAGCGGTCTCACCGCAGCCGGGTTGTTGAGTCACGGCAGCGATACGGCAGCCCTGCAACAGAGTATGAGCACCATCGACAGTGCCCAGACTCTGCCTGCCCTGCTACTCTCGCTGGTGCCCACCAACTTTGCCGCCGATATGGCGGGTAGCCGCGGCCTCTCGGTGATCGGCGTAGTGATCTTTACCGTGCTGGCCGGTGTTGCCCTGCTGCAGTTGAAGGCGGAGCATCCGCAGGCGGGTGCTCGCGCCGCCGTGGCCATCGACACCCTGCAACTGTGGGTGATGAAGATGGTGCGGGTGGTGATTGCGCTCACCCCCTATGGGGTGATGGCGCTGATCGCCCGGGTGGTGGCCCACTATCCCCTGAGCGAGATCCTCAGCCTGCTCGGCTTTATCCTGGTCTGCTACGTCGCCA
Source organism: Aeromonas sp. s13 (assembly GCF_040907905.1). Classification (NCBI taxonomy): domain Bacteria; kingdom Pseudomonadati; phylum Pseudomonadota; class Gammaproteobacteria; order Aeromonadales; family Aeromonadaceae; genus Aeromonas; species Aeromonas sp. s13. The sequence continues at coordinate 62,440 of NZ_JBFOCS010000054.1, forward strand.
TTCTGGCGATGTTTGCGGTGCACATGGTGATCCTGTTGCTGATCGGCCAGAACCCGCTGCACTATCTTCGGGAAGTGTGGGGCGTGCTCACCTTCGCCTTTATCTCCCGCAGCAGCGCCGCCTCCATTCCGCTCAGCATCGAGACCCAGCAGCGCCTTGGGGTGCCCTCCAGCATCGCCAACTTTGCCGCCTCGTTCGGTGCCAACCTCGGCCAGAACGGCTGTGCTGGCATCTATCCGGCCATGATGGTGGCGATGATCGCCCCCATGCTCGGCATCAACCCCTTTGATCCCCTGTTTCTGCTGACTCTGCTGCCAGTGATTGCACTGGGCTCCATCGGGGTGGCTGGCGTTGGCGGTGGTGGGACGTTCGCCGCGCTGATCGTGCTCTCCACCCTCAACTTCCCCATCGCGTTGGTGGGGGTGATGATCGCCATCGAGCCGCTGGTGGATATGGGCCGCACCGCTCTCAACGTCAACGGCTCCATCATGGCGGCCATGATCACCAAACGGTTGCTGGGCAAGCAGCAGCTGGCCCAAGCGGAGCAGCCGCAGCCACTGGAGCAGGCCGTCAGCTAACCCTGAGTGCCACGTAATATGAAAG
>NZ_JBFOCS010000055.1:0-10742 GCF_040907905.1 Aeromonas sp. s13
CCTCTGTCGGTGGTCTCAAGCCGCTACAACGTGGTACAGCCTCACGAGGTGCTGCACTTCTATCAAGACCTAGTGGAAGCCGGTGGCTTTGAGCTGGAGAAAGCAGGTGAACTGAACTGCATAGCAGCTTGAGGAAAGGCTTCTCCTTTTCATATTTATTCAACAACGCCTATCTTATCGTGAACATTTACCTTTGCATATGCCAAGCAACCTCAATCTAATTGAATTTTCAGCTACTAAACCATAGGGAATAAAAATATACCCTACAAATTTCGGTTATAAAAAACTAATCTTTAAGTAGCATGTTATATACTGCGCCAATTAGATTAGCATCATTTCGATGATGGCATGCAACAACCTCAAACTCCATGTTCCCACCACGACTCAATAATATTTTCAATTGATTATTAATGCCCTCAATAACTTTAGGTTGGCAGCTAATTCCACCACCGACCAAGATGAGATCCGGATCTATTGCGTGCTTGATGTTATAAATGCCCAATGCATTGATAAAGCAAAATTCATCAAGTAAAGAAATCATCAATGGATTCCCATTTGCTACCAAGGCAAAAAAAGCCTCGCCATCAATAGTATCAACTCCCAGCGCCCATGCCGCTTTGCGCAATAAGATTCGTGTTGAGCCAAGATCACTCCAGTTGGTCCGACTAAATGGATCCATAATCCAGTAGCCAAACTCACCACCATGCTGAGTCGCGCCACTCACTAAATGATCATTGACCACCACGCCACCACCCACGCCGGTGCCAATCACAACACAGGCATATGATTTAACGTCCTTCGCTGCACCAATCCAACCTTCCGATAGCACGGCACAGTTAGCATCATTGGCCATTCCAACGGGCAAACCAAAGACCTCTGAGAACTTAGCCTTAATATTAAATCCATGGATATATCTCAGTGCTGTAATACCACCAATAAAACCAGAAACTTCATTAACTGCTCCAGGAATACTTAGCGCGATAGCAACCGGTGAATATTTGTGTTGATAGATCGACAAGACCATCTTCATTGCATCTAGTAACCCATGGAAATTATCAGGGGTCGGGAATGAACTCTTTTCATAAATAACTCCAGCATCATCTATTACACCATATTTAACGGCGGTACCGCCGATATCAAAAGAGATATAATTAGACATGATCGTCCCCTATAAAAATAACAACTGGTTGCCGTTCTCGCAGCAACCAGCTAATGCTAAGTGAGATTGGCAGTCTTATTCCAGTTCAGAAATAGTCTCTGCAAATTGTGGCAAATGTTTTTTGTGTGCCAATAGCAACTCGGTTGCCACCTTTCTTGCATCATCATCAGAATGTACCAGCGGATTGATATTCATGGCAACCAGCAAATCATTGAGGCTACCACTCACTGCTGCATTGGCTGCAGCAATTTCAAATGCTTTGATACCATGGATTAAACCTAGTACTTTTTCGTCAAACTGACTAAAACGTGGATCAGGTTTAGCACCATCACGACCGACCCGGCAGGTCATCTCGACTGTCCAGTCAGCTGGGATGTTTTTGATCTGACCATGATGGGGGACAATCACATAGTGTTCGCTGTGACTGTCATTATAAATGGCGCTGATCACTTCACAGGCTGCATCTGAATAATATGCGCCACCACGCATTTCAAGTTCTTTTGGCTTATAATTTAGATTAGGGTCTTGATACAGCTTGAACAAGTCTTTTTCTACCCGTTGCACTACCTGTGCCCTGGTTTCACCTTTGTAATACTCGCCCATCTCAATACTTAGCATTTCTTTTTCTTTAAAGTAATAACGATGATAGGGACAAGGTAATAACCGTAATCCGCGCAAAAAATCAGCCTCAAAGGGAATGCTAAATATGTTTTTTACTGAAGCGGATTCCTTTTGTGCGCCATCGATTACATATTCAAATAGCTCATTAAAACGGGATTCACCATTAACAAAAGCATCTTTTATAAAAACGAAGTGATTCAACCCGAACAGCTCAAGAGATAATTCATCAGCATCTGTTAACTGTAGCGATTTTTGCACAAACATTTTCATGCCAATGGGGACATTGCATACCCCAATGAATTTTTGGAAATTGGTATGACGGGCGACAGCTTCAGTGACCATCCCAGCCGGATTAGTGAAGTTAATAATCCATGCGTCTGGGCAAATTTCTTCAACATCCTTGATTATATCAAAAATGATCGGAATGGTTCGTAGCCCCTTAAATAAACCACCCGCGCCGTTTGTTTCCTGACCAAGCAAACCATGACTTAATGGAATGCGCTCATCTTTTTCTCGAGCTTTGAGCAGACCGACTCGTAACTGAGTGGTGACAAAATCTGCACCAGTCAAGGCCTCACGGCGATTGAGAGTCTTATGAAGGGTAATCGGCAAGCCTGACTTGGCAATCATTCGTTGGCACAGATCAAATATTATATTCTGTTTTTTTTCACCGTCAGGAATATCGACCAACCAGAGCTCACCAATAGGGAGTTCTGCATACCTTTTAATGAATCCCTCAACCAGCTCAGGAGTATAGCTACTGCCACCACCAATGGTGACTACTTTGAGTTTATTATTCATAAAAATACCGTTAATCCTTCACGCTGCTCTTGCAGCATATTTTTAATAAAGATGCCGCTTACATTTTTCCATCTAATTGAGAACAAATATGCTTTTGATAAGTTCATCATGAAGTTTTTGATGGAACCTAAACATTATTTATTGTAACGGCAGTATGGCATCAAAGGCATGTCACTATTTACGCCACCTCGACTACTATATGTGGGTACAAAGGGTAAGCACACCTGTAATGCGAAAAGCATGACGGCCTTATGGCCGTCATGAAACACGAGCATCACTTTACCACCATGCTTCAAACATGGCGCCGAAGGTCACTGTGTCATCATCAGATGTTGTCAACACACCTTTGTCATCACGACCGGTATATTCATTATCTGCATTCCCGACGGTGGCGTAGAAGCGTAACATCGGGCGAGACCAGGTTTCCCCACCGATAGCGATATTTTGTGATAGAGTAGTTTTCCAAGAGGTGTTAGTCGCATCGATATCATCATAATCAACGATGCTATAACCACCCTCCAACCAGGTAGAATGTACATCGTTCCATTGGTAAGTCGGGCGCAGGATAAAGCTGTAGTTTTTGCGGCTCTCGTCACTCTTGTCTAAATCAAGTTTTTGATAAGAGGTCAAATATTGAATTTTTGCCCGCTCAGTCAAGGGGATGGCACCATCTAGGCTGAACAGCAAGGCATCTTGATTGTCAGCCAAATCGAACACACTGTTTAGCGCATTGTGTGAATAACGAATAACAAACTTTTGGCCCGCCCATACCGCTTCACTTGCTAACTGATAAGCAGAGTTTGCTAGATCTTTTTTGTCATCTTCAGTCAATTTTTCGGATGTAGTGCCGTAGTTTGCATAAAGGCTAAGATCCACGTCACCCAGCTTGATACCATGTAGTTTACTGGTCAGCGCGTAACGACCGTTGTCTTCTACCATGTCATCATTAACTTGTCCGACACCGGCAAAATCAAATTTGATCCCACCTAAGGTCAAATTTTTGAAACCGGCACCTTGGCTATCATGAGTCATCCAGAAATAGTCATTCAGATCGGTCTGAGGTCTCTGATGAAAATCTCGGCCAGCCCACAGATACAGGTCTGGTTGCGACTCAAAAACATTAGCCACACCGGCGTACATTTTCTTGACGTTGACACCACCGTCGTCGGCCCAGGAACCTTCAGACCAATGATCCAGCATCAAGACTAAATCCCAGATGGCACCACTGTCGTTTTTAAAGGCTTTGGCAAGCTGAAACTCACCACCATTACCTTCATTGCCCAAGCGACCCGTAGCATTACCACTCAAGCTACCAAAGCTGCTCACCCGCTCTTTATCAGAGTTTTGATAATGTGCGCCATAACGGGCATAACCAGAAAATACAAGTCCATCCGGCACTTTTGTCTCACTGGTCAATGTTGCTGGCTGCTGGTCATCTTTATATTTAGTTTCTGTGTTGACCTTGGTTTCCAACTCCTGAAGGCGAAGTTTCAGCGCTTCAATATCATCGTTGCTATTCGCAAAAACAGATGCGGAGCTCATTACCGCAGCCACAGCTGCGGCGGTATATAGTAAGCTAAATTTTTTCATTATAACTCCATGTTAATTTACTTAGTATTTCTGTGAATGAAAAAACAACAGTTAAAGTATTGCCATTCAATCCATGAAATGAGCTGAATAGAACTGTATGAAAATATCAATATCTGTACTGGTTGGGATGTTTTTTAATTCAATATTTGTTTCTGCTTATAGCAGGGTGTTTTTCAACATCAACACCCTGCCATCATATCGTCACAGTTGCAGTGACAAAGCATCATCTTCTTCAAACGTCTCTTTTGACACATCTTCATTTTTGCAGGCGATATTGTCCTGCGCTTTCATAAATGGGTAGTACACAAAGATAGTCATCAAGAATACTGATACTTGCAACAACGCGGCCTTCCACCCACCCACAATGAAGCCACTGATGATCATCGGAGTGGTCCAAGGAACGGTAATCGCAGTGAACGGCTCGACCAGGCCTGCAGAGATGGAAAAATAAACCATCAGTACAGAAATAATCGGTGCGCACAAGAACGGGATCAACATCAGTGGGTTAAATACGATGGGGAAAGCAAAGATCACCGGCTCGTTAATATTGAACAACCCTGGCATGATCGCTATTTTACCCAAATCTTTATATTGCGTGGACTTTGCAAACATCAACATACATACAACCAAACCAAGGGTCAGGCCTGCACCACCAAACGTTACATATTGATCGATGAACTGGTTAGTAACAATCTTGGCGTTTTCCCCGGCAATCAACTGCTCTCCTTTGATGAGCAATTCTTGGTTTTGCAGCGCGTTCGCCGTCACGATCGGCCCCATGATCCCCATTACAATGGCGGAGCCATGCACACCACACCACCACAATAAAGAAATCAGCAGGGCAACAACGATGACACCCCCCAGAGAGTCAGACAAACCTTGCAATGGTATCTGCAGCAGATCGTACAACACCACGACCACTGTCTTGTCGAACGCGAACTTAAAGAAAATCCAGGTGAAGCAGGCTGTCAGGATGATCAAGGCCCCCGGGATCAGGGCGGTAAACGCATTAGCAACCCCCTGCGGCACGCCATCCGGCATCTTGATGGTCAGGTTCTTCTTCATGCACCAGCTATAAATCCAACCTACAGTGATGCCGACAAAGATGGCCACGATCATTCCCTTACCGCCCATATAGGCTTTAGGAATCACCCCACCCAAGGTGGCACCATCCGCAGCCAGAATGAAGTTATCGTTGAGGATCAGCATGGTTACGATTGCAAAAATGCCTGCACTAACCCCCTGATAGCCTTCATTTTGAACCCAGCTATAAGCGATACCGAACACACCGATGAGTGCCAGAATATCAAAGGTGGCACCTACTACTTGCCACAATGGCCCCTGCCAATTGTCACCAAAGATACTGGCCATCAATTCGCCATACCCAGGGACAGGAATAAATGCCAGCAGCAGGAAGACCGAACCAATAATGGTCAACGGCATGGTGTAAAGAAAGCCATCCTTGATTGCCTTGACCGGCTTGGAGTTAACAAACCCCATGACATAGGGCATCACGGCTTGTATTTTTTGGTTAAAATTACTCATTAGAGATCTTCCCCACGATTTTTAATCACCGAACTAAACCAGTGGAAAGACATTTTTTTCTTTCGCTGATAGTTATTTTTGTGATCGACATAAATAAAGCCATACTGTTTTTTATATCCATTGAGCCAGCTCAACAGGTCAATAACAGACCAAGCAAAGTATCCTTTGACGTTCACACCATCACTGATTGCTTGTTTCAGCGCAGTTAAATGCTCGCTGATATATTTGATGCGTGGGACATCACAAATTTCATCTTCCACAATCGGATCTTCATCACCAAGACCATTCTCAGTAATGTAAATCTTGACTTGACCATAACGATCTTTGAGCATGTTCAAACCAGCTACAAAGCCCTCTGGCGAAATCTCCCAATTCCATTTGGTATAACGTTTATCATCCATCTTCACGGTGCGGAAGAAACCATCGAAACTTGGATTTCCCGGTGCACCAGTTGAGTTTTCACGGGTAGCTTCACGCTGCTCTAGAGAACCTTTGATCAATTCAACCCGACTCGGCTGATAATAATTGAGCCCCATAAAGTCATTCAAACTAGCAGCCAACTTGATAGTTTCTAACTCTTCTGCTGTCTGCTCTGGATGGAAGCCGCTGACTTTCAGTGCGTCCATGACATAAGCTGGATACTCACCCTTCAAAATCGGGTCGAAGTAGAGATGGGTCGCATACGCATTAGCATGATATGCCGCTTTTTGGCTATCTTCACTATCATCAACGCCAAAAGCTGGACTAAATACGTTACTGATACCAATTTCACCATATAGATTCATGGATTTATATAGCAGTACCACCTTGGCATGAGCATAAAAAACATTGTGAACAGCCTGGAAGTACTTCTTCGGATCATTCTTGATTCCTGGTGGGTGAGCGCCAGCCATATAACCTAGAGAACAAAATACAATCGTCTCATTGATGGTGATGAAGTGTTTTACACGATCACCAAAGGCTTCGAAGCACACTCTTGCATAGTTAACAAATGCATCGACGGTACGCTGGCTCAACCATCCCCCCTCTTTTTCTAGGGGCAGTGGCAGATCCCAGTGATAAAGTGTGATAAATGGCACAATGCCATATTTCAGACACTCGTCGATTAAGTTGTTGTAAAATTCAATCCCTTTTGGATTAATCTCGCCATCACCATTTGGGAAAATACGAGCCCATGAAATGGAGAAGCGATAGGACTCCAGACCCATCTCAGCCATCAAGGCAACATCTTCTTTATAGCGATGATAGTGGTCAACCGCGATATCACCATTGGTGCCTTCGAAGGTTTTCCCCGGGATCTTGGTAAATTCATCCCAGTTAGTCATGCCTTTGCCATCTTCATTCCAGGCACCTTCTACTTGGTAAGATGCGCTGGCTGCGCCCATAAGAAAGTCATGTGCAAACTTCATTGATAATGCTCCGCTTAATTGGAAGTTTTCTTGTGAAGATCGATCAACTCTTTGATCAACTCACGGGCCAACATCGATGTCATCAGGTGATCTTGGGCATGGACCATGATGAGTGTCATTGGGGTCTTACCCTCTCCCATATCAGCTTCAATCAACTGTGTCTGCACCAAATGGGCGGCATTCGCTGCGTGACGAGCCTCTTCCATTTTCGCATCGGCCTGAGCAAAATCCCCTTGCTTTGCAAATGCCAAGGCTTTGTAAGAACAGCTACGAGCTTCACCAGAATTGATAATGATGCCCATTACCTGCTCTTCAAGATCCATTTGCTGAACCTCTGAACCGTCTTCTTTTATATTGTCTAGGTTTAGATCGTCGAAATTCATAGGTGCCTCTGATTATTTAAATATAAATAAAATTTGTTAAATAATTGCCAGGTTAGTTTATAGAAATTATCCTTGTCACCTTAATAAAAACGGTGGCGCGCACCAATGAACGCCACCTAATTATATTTGGCAGGTTCATTGATAAAATAATTTGGTATGGCTTTGTTGAAGCCTAAGTACTATAGGTTAGGCTGGCTTGGCTGCTTTTTTAATTTCAGCTATAGCAACTTTCAATACGCTTAGACCATCTACACGGCCATACATACCAGTGTCAATCACCGCTACTGGCTTATGAGGGAAACGCGCTGAGATATCTTGACACATATAACCGACCTGAGGGCCCAGTAGAATAACGTCAGCTTCGATACCTTTTTCATTGGATTGAGATTCAGGAAAAGCTTCAATATCAACCGGCACAGAATGTTTGGCGGCTTGCTCACGCATTTTATTGACTAGTAAAGATGTAGACATGCCTGCGGCACAAAACAGATAGATTTTTTTATTCATTACATAGTCCTCAACATACTTAAGTTAGAATGTGGTGTTTAATCACCTTGATGATGACTATAAAGAAAAATGGAACCGGTTACAGAAACCGGTTCCATTTTTGTGCTGCAACTCACAAGAAATAACAGTTCACTGCATTCGTAGAACGTCTCAGAAGCTAGGCAAAAGTTCGCCTGAGGGCCTAGTATTATTGGCTTTAGCGCCGAAAGACTCCGGTCTACTGCGGCCATAGATAAGCGAGGGATCAGGCGGACTCGTGTGAGGCTTTTTTTTAGACGTTGGAGGCACGCCCAAGGACCCAATGGGGTCTTTGTGTGGTATAATTCGAATCACGATGAAGTGATGCAAGTCATCCCGGATGACCTGATCTTTAATTCCCCCCGAAACACTTTAGACTCGAAAGGTACTTCTTGCCCATCCATCAACTTGAGTGCTATCGCCATGGCATGATGAACCATCTCAGTGAGCGGGAACCGATAAGTGGTCAACGGTGGCGATAGATAGGCCGAGATCTCTTCATCGTCGATACTGGCGATGGACATGTCGTTAGGTAGCAATAGCCCTGCCTCGCGAAATGCCTGCATCGCCCCGAATGCAATCGAGTCACTCGCGGCAAAGAGGGCACTACATCCACCCCCTTTTGTGAGATATTGCTTTGCCGCACGATAACCCTCCGCGATGTTAAAGCTGCTGCATTGGTACCAGTGTTCTTGATACTCAATACCCCATTCCAATAACATCTTCCGATATGTGTCCATACGAGCAATGCCTGTTGGCGTGATCGCTGGTGGACCAAAATAGGCAATCCTAGTGTGGCCTAGGGAGAGCAGGTGACTCACTGCTTGTTTGGTGGCGTGTTCATTATCAAAGTAAATCGAATAACCACAATGGGAAGGTAGTGAGCGTCCGATAAAGATGATTGGCAGCCCAATTTCTTGCTGAATGGACAACATATCAATTTCAGTCATATGCCGGGTATACACAATCAACACGCTGCAGCGACGATCTACCAGTGAATAAATAGCCTGCTTTTCTCGTTCTGGTTCATTATGGCCATCGGTCACAATCAACTGCTTATTGGTTTGGTCTGCAACCAAGGCTGCATTCTTTAATAAATGCCCAAAGTGAGCACCGTCAAAATCCGATACAACCAAACCAATACTATTGCCACTCTTATTTGCTAACGCCTGTGCTACCAAATTAGGACGAAAGTTGAGTTGTTGCATGGCAGCATGAATCACTTTTCGGGTTGACTCTTTAACCGGACCTGTTTCATTAATGGCGCGTGATACGGTTGCCTTGGAAAATCCAGTAATTCTGCAGATGTCATTAATAGTTGCCATCAGAGTGTACGTTCCTGTCAATTCGATTAGTATGAATTATCAATGGAGTCAGCATATCAATTTTTTGGCATATATAATATTTTGTTTAGCGTCCAGCCCAACACTGGATGATTTTTGAACGGAAACGCACTATGACCCGCAGCTCAACATGCCGAGCAGCTAGTGCCTTGCGATTTGGTGTGGGGGGCATGATTAACCAGAATAGCACAATACGAGTCCCGCCTTACTGTCATTGGCATTGCTCTGCCATGCTTATAATAGCAAGAGGCCCAAGCCCACTTTGAAGCCAGTATCCTATATGCTTATTTTATGGCGTAACTTTGTGAACCCATGTAGAGCCAACAACCTGAGATTAGCTCCGTCAAAATCCGTGCCCCTGTGGTAGCGGCAAGCAGTACAAAGAGTGTTGTTTACACTGACCAACAAAATAGATAGCAAGAGACAATGGAGCTACCGTTTATCAGCAATACCTCCCACCGCCCACTTTTACGTAGTCCGACAGCGCGAAGTCGTCCCGCGTTGCTTAACCTAGCAACAGCACGTTCCACCGTGTTGTGTATTTCCCAACTTGCTCCGCGACTTGTTTATAAGCATCAGAGTTGGGTCTTCTGCCAACACAACCAACAAGATCTGCTCTGGCGTTTTCACCCGCATTTCTACCGGATTTTTAACCCGCGTTTTTCCTGCGATGCGGGTTGAGTGATGATCGCCTGGGTTAAGGCAACAGCAGATGGTGTTTGAGGTGTAACTCAAAGCGGCCTGATTTCTGAGCGGGTGTTGCACTTCAGAGTTGAATTCGTCGTAGAGTTCCTGTCGCAATTTGATCTCCGCCTATAGTACATAATGGTTCAACTCCAGCCTGTATCACCATATAAAACAATGTGTTGGCATCTTCACTGAGCCAACACATTGGTCGTTTTTGGCCTGGGGTACCACAGCACACATCCAATAGCTAGAAACCAGGGATGCAAATGAGCCTTATTTGAATTAATTTCAGATATATATTATCTCCATGAACCTACCTAAGGGACTGCTCTGTGCAGTCCCTTTTTCATTGGAGATTTCTCATGGCTCACCTGATCGATACGATGGCCTACACCGGCCAAACCCCTTGGCATGGCCTTGGCAATGTCTTGCCCCCGCAACAATCTCTCGATATCTGGCTGCAGGCAGCCGGGATGGATTGGACCATCGAGCAGAGCGACGTGATGTTTAACGTCGCCTCCGATGCACTGCATATCCGTCCCTACAGCGATAGCAAGGTGCTGTATCGCTCCGATACCCTCACCCCTCTGTCGGTGGTCTCAAGCCGCTACAACGTGGTACAGCCTCACGAGGTGCTGCACTTCTATCAAGACCTAGTGGAAGCCGGTGGCTTTGAGCT
>NZ_JBFOCS010000056.1:0-70841 GCF_040907905.1 Aeromonas sp. s13
TGGGATGAGGGCCAGCGATCCCCGACCTGGGCGTACTTTTGCTCCAGCAGGTGACGCTTGATCTTCATGGTGGGAGTCAGCACGCCGTTCTCGATATTCCAGGGGGTTTTCACCACCAGAATGCCGCGAATTTTGGCATGAGATTCCAGCTGATCGTTGACCCGTACCCGCGCCGCTTCCAGTCTGGCGTTGACCTCCTCCCGATTGCCCTTCATGGCGCTCTCGGCCAGTTGCACCAGCGCAATGGGCTGCGGCATACCGTAACCAATCACGCAGAGCTGTTCGATGATGGGCTCCTGACCCAGCCGCCCCTCGATGGGCACCGGCGCCACATACTTGCCCTTGGCGGTCTTGAACACATCCTTCATCCGGCCGGTGATGGTGAGATAACCCTCCTTGTCCAGCTTGCCCATGTCGCCGGTGTGGAGCCACCCCTCGGCATCGATGGCCTCGGCGCTGTGCTCGGGATCCTTGTAGTAACCCAGCATCATCCCTTCGCAGCGGCAAAGGATCTCCCCCTCATCGGAGATCTTGATGGTCACTCCGATCCCCGCCTTGCCGACGGTGCCGATCTTGTCGGCGCGGAACGGGTAGTTGATGGTGGAGTAGGCGTGGTTCTCGGTCATGCCCCAGGCTTCCGTCACCTTGAGGCCAATGCTCAGATACCACTCAAGCAGCGCAGGGGAGACAGGCGCGGAGCCGCAGCCGAGTACCCGGGCCTGATCCAGTCCCAACCCCTTTTGCAGCTTGCGTTTGATAAGGCCGGAGATAAGCGGGATCTTGAGCAGCAACGCCAGTTTGTTCTGGGGCAGCTTCTCGTGGATCTTGATGCGGAACATGGCCCACAGCCGTGGCACCGAGATAAAGACGGTGGGACGGCAGCGTTTGACATCTTCGATAAAGGTGTCGAGGGATTCAGGGAACGCGATGGTAGCGCCGCCATAGAGACTTCCGCCGTAGATGTAGACCCGCTCGGTAATGTGGGCCAGCGGAAGATAGGAGAAACCCCGATCGGCCTGGCTCAGGCTCACCGTCTCCACCAGCTTCTCGCACGACCAGGCGTAACGCTCGACGCTCAACATGGCCCCTTTCGGCTTGCCGGTACTGCCGGAGGTGTAGACCAGACTCAGCAGGGAGTCAGGGGCCTGCACCGGGCTGTCAGGGATCGGCTCGTGCGCCTCCAGCAGATCGTCCCACTGGTGGCTGGCCGGCATGGTGTCATAGGGGAAGGCGATACGCAGCAGATCGGCGGGTACGCCAGCCTCCTGACTCTTCCAGTCATCCAGCTTGCCGACGAAGATCGCCTTGGCTTCGCTGTGGCGCAGCACATATTCGATGGTGTCGACGTTGGCTGTCGGGTAGATGGGCACGCTCACATACTGCCCCATCTGCATCGCCAGATCGGCGATAAACCACTGGGCGCAGTTCTTGGAGAGCAGCGCCACCTTGTCACCGGCCATCAGACCGAGGTGACGCAAGGCCGTCACCATCCGCCGCGCTTCATCGGCCACTTCACCCCAGGTGAAATCGACATATTCGCGGTTGATCGTTTGACGCAGGTAGGTTCGATCAGGACACTGCCGCTCCCAGTGATAGAGCATCTCGAGCGGCAGTTTATTGGCAATGCGTGAGGAGGAGGCCATAGTTTAATCCCTGAAACAAAAGGCGAAACTTATTATTAACCTTTCACTAACTTCAGGGGAAGGATAAACTCAAACTTCAGTTTGAATTGTGTATCCGATCAAGCTTCTGCGTCTTGTTGCAAACGAATCCACATCGCCTGCACCAGTTTTTCATCCTCTTCAGATAGCTCACCTTGCAAGATCGCCTCGTTGAGGCTGCGCAGCACATAGCTCTTGACGTCCCGCACCAGGGTCTTGCCTTCCAGCTCGGCCCGGGCAACGGCCAATGAGATATGACCTCGCAGGTAACCCCCCGCAAACAGCTCATCGTCGGTCGCGGTAGCAACCATGCTGTCGATCAGTCCCAACAACTTGTGCTCAAAATCGTGAATCGTCATGTAACGCAGCCTCATTTGCGGCAAAAAATTCGGGGGTATGGAACCGCAATCCGGTTGATTGCAGCTCTCTGGCGCCAGGCCAGCAGCGTCCTTGGCGTCCTATTCCGGGTTGGCCACCGGGTAGATGACCTGATCCTTGTATCCCGTGGTTATTCGCAGATAACCACGCAACGCCCGGTTTAATTGCGGATCATCGGTGTCCACCAGCAGCGGCCTGCCCGCAAGGGCGGCAAGCTTGGCTTTGGTTGCCAGCACCTGGATATTGTCCAGCCCGACACACCGAATCACCTCAGGACTCAATTGCTGATTTCCGCGCCCGAACAGATGTCCCTGTCCGCCTATCAGGGTAATGATCAGTCGGCAGCGACGGCCGCGGATCCGGGTCAGGATCTCGGCGGCGCTGAGATCCTGCCCGATAAGTCGGCCATTTTCCACCAGATCCACACCGAGCAAAGTATTTTCCAGACCGAGCTCTGCCATACAGGCTGCCACCGTGCTGCCGGAGCCCATCAGATAGAGGGTATCGGGCTCCATCTGCTCCACCACACCGGCGGCGAGATCCGCCAGCACCAGCTCTTCGGACTCCTTGCCCCCCTGTTTTACCGCCTGTACGTAACGCAGATCGCCGGGCACCTTCAGCTGGCCGTAGTGGCGGGCCCGCACCTTGCCCGCGCGAAACGCCTCCTCGTCGATGTCGCGCACCTCGGCATCGATCAGGCTGAGCAGTTCCCCTGCGATCATCCGCGCCACCACCCGCCCGCTGGCGGCGGGGGTCACCCCGTAGACGCCGGAGTGGATCTTGCACCCCGCCGGAATGCCGAGCACATGGCAGGACTCCCCCACCGCGGCGCAGATATCCCGCGCCGTGCCATCGCCACCGGCAAACAGCAGCAGATCGACCCCGGCTTCGCGCATCAGCCCGGCGGCGTGGCGGGTATCATCGGCCGAGGAGCTCTCCCCAGCCGGTTGATAGATGACCCGACAGGGCAACCCCAGCTCGCGGGCCACCGCCTCCCCCATCTCTCCCGCTACCGTCAGCAGTTCAAACGGGACGCTCAGCTCGCACAGTGGCAACAAGGCTTGCCGCGCCCGCTCCTGCGCCTTGGGCACAGCGCCACGGGCCAGCGCCTCGGCAACCACACCGTCACTGCCCTTGAGCCCCACTGCGCCGCCAATCCCGGCGACCGGATTAATAATGAACCCTAATCGAAACATGCCAGCCTCCCTTGCGATGGCCACCATTTTTATCTTTTCCCCCCTCTGGGACAAGCAGTGGCGCCCCTGCTAGAATGCGCTGCTTCAATTTTCCAACCAATTTTCAACCAAGGTTCAATCATGCTGGAATGGGTTCTTGATCCCTCTGCCTGGGTCGCACTCGCCACCCTTACCCTGCTCGAGATCGTGCTGGGCATCGACAACATCATCTTTATCTCCATCCTGGTGGGTCGCCTGCCGGAGGCGCAGCGTCAAAAAGCGCGCATTCTGGGTCTGGGGCTCGCCATGGGTACCCGGATCCTGCTGCTGCTCTCGCTGGCCTGGGTGATGCGCCTCACCGATCCGCTCTTCACCGTGCTGGGTGAAGCCATCTCCGGCCGCGATCTGATCCTGCTGCTGGGGGGCCTGTTCCTCATCGGCAAGAGTGCCCACGAGATCCACGTCACCCTGGAAGGGGCGGCCGAGCCGGAGAGCGTCAGCAAAACGGCCTCGGGCTTTATCAGCACCCTGATCCAGATCGCCATCCTCGATATCGTGTTCAGCCTCGACTCGGTGATCACCGCAGTCGGCATGGCCGATCACGTGCCGGTGATGGTGCTGGCCATCATGATCGCCGTCTTCATCATGATGTTTGCCGCCAAATCCATCGGTGATTTTGTCGATGCCCACCCCACCATCAAGATGCTGGCCCTCTCCTTCCTCACCCTGGTGGGCTTCGCCCTGATGGCCGAGGGGATGGATCTGCATATTCCGAAGGGCTACATCTACTTCGCCATGGCCTTCTCGCTGGTGGTGGAGATGATCAACATCCGCCTGCGCAGCCATCACGACAATAACGGGCGGAATAGCGCGCAGTAACCCTGCCCCACATGCCCCCGCGACCCCAGCTGTCGCGATCAAAAAGAGCGCCGATCGGGCGCTCTTTTTTTATGGGTAACGAAACGATGAAAGGGTTATTGATCGCTGATGACGATGGCAACCCGGCGGTTGGCGGCCCGGCCCTCTCTGGTCTTGTTATCCGCCAGCGGCATGGTCTCGCCACGGCCATGGATCTCCAGATTGGCTGGCTTCATGCCGACCGAGACCAGCACATCGGCCACCGACTGGGCCCGCATCAGGGAGAGTTGCTGGTTGTAGCTGCTCTCGCCGGTATTATCGGTGTGCCCATCCACCCGCGCCTTGTCCAACCCTACGCCAAGCAGTGTTTTACCCAGTTTTTCAACGGATTGACGAGTCTGGGGATTGAGCGCCCCCACGTTGTTGGCAAACAGCACCCGGTTGGCCAGATCCAGCGTCCACCCCTCATCGGTCAGATAAAAGCCCTGCTCCTTGAGCACGGCGATTTGCTCCGGGGTCAACCCTTTGGGCGCGCTCTGGCAACCGGCCAGCAGCGACAACATCAACCCCAGCAGGGTCACTTTCAACAGGTGGGTGATCTTCATGGTTTGCTCCTTGTTTATGTTGTTATTCTTGCCAGTCAGGCGATGGTTTGCTGTTCGCTGCGGCGCGCCCGTTTCGCCAGATACATGGCTGCATCAGCCTGATCACACAGCACGCTGGCACTCATGCCCGCCTGATAGACGGCAAAGCCGACACTCACCTCGGCCACCAGCTGACGACCGTCACGCAGCGCCACCGGTTCGCTCATCGCCTGCTGGATGCGGCCAATCACCTCTTCCACCTCATGCTGTCGCTGGAGTGGACCAACCAGCACCGCAAACTCGTCACCACCGAGGCGAAAAACCAGATCATCCGGACGCAGCTGATGCTGCACCCGTCTTGAGAGCGCGATCAGCACATCGTCACCAGCGTTGTGCCCCAGCGTGTCATTAATTTGCTTGAAACGATCGCAGTCGAGATAGAGCAGCGCAAACCCCTCTTGCTCGCCGAGGGAGATGGCCTGCGCGAGCCGCGCTTCAAACAGGGCGCGATTGGGCAGTCCGGTGAGGGCATCGTGAGTCGCCTGATGGAGCAGGCTGGCATTTTCGCGGGCCTGCTGGGCCTGCCAGGCTTGCAGCTCGTCCAGCAGGGAGTTGAAGTCATCCCCCAACTCGTTAATCTCGACGATATCGGCCGGTGGCGCCCGCATCCCCAAGGTGCGCTGTCGGCGTACCGAGTGGGCGACAAGTGCCAGTTTACGCAGCGGTGCGGTGATGGAGACCTGCATCCGGTCGGCCACATAGAGTGCCACCATGGCGCTCAGCATCAGACAGACCACCATCACCAGCAGCGCCGAGAGCAAAAACAGCAACAGATATTCACCGTGGCCGCGCAGCTCGATGGTGGCGATCTGCTCGCCACCCCGCAGCATGGGGAGTTTGACAGGCCCCGGCATCAGCAGTTGGGCCAGATAGTCTTCGAGCGTCACCAGCGGGTTGCTTCTGGGGCGCTCCCAACTGGCGAGCTGCTGGCCATTGATCAGCACGATAGTGGCTTCAGCCACCTCTTCCTTGGCAACGATGCCACTGAGCGCCTCGCTCGCCGCCTCCTCATCGTGGAACACCACCGCCGCCTCGGCGCTGTAGCTGATGGCGCGGGCGACCAGCTCCAGATTGTGGTCGGCGTAAAAACGCACTACCAGCAGGGCCACCAGTGTAAAAAAGAGTCCCGCCACGCTGACGGCTGTGATGGCGGCCACCAGATGGGTTCGCCCCAGGCTCTGACGCAGGGTCAGACGGCGGGGAGCCGCGCTCACCTGTCGTCTCATGGGACCCCCTTGTCGGCATGGGCCAGCTTGAGCACGGCGGGATGCACCCGCACGCCGCTCAGGGCCAGAGCATCGAGGTTCACTTTAAACCGCACCCGCACGCTGTCCGGCGAGGTCTGCAGGCAGAACACCGAGCTGGTGGAGCAGTCGTGGTTGTATTCGCTGATGCTGAGCACTGGGTGTCCCTGCAGGCGGGCAAACAGCGCAATCCGGGTCGGCTCGTCGAGTACCCCCAGATAGAGCACATCGCAGTGATCGCTGATGGCCGGATCGCTCGCCTCGTAACGATGGACCTGCACGGTACGGCCATTGGCTTGACGATCGATGGTAAAGAGGGCGCCGGCATATTCGGTCGGTGCCGCCACGCACATACGCAGCACCGCAGGCTCGGTGGGCCAGCGGGTGTAACTCATGATATCGAGCACCAGCTCCCTGACCGCCGTCGCCCGGCTCTCTGCGGCCGTTTCCGCCAGCGCGCGGGGCAACAGCAGGCCAAACGCAACCAACAGGAGCGCCAGACGGGCAGTTAAACGAGGGGAAAAGAGTAACAGCATGATCGGGAGGTGGTCGCCTTGACAATACCGCTGCTATGGCATTGCGGTTCGGGTAGATGAACCCAGATAGTAAGTTGGCTGACACAGGCCTGACAAGTCTCACCCCGCCATCATCTACCGAGTTCATGTAAAGAAAACGGAGAGCCCGTCTGGTAACGGGCTCTCTGGTGGCAGGCAGCAAGGTGGAAATCACTTCTTGCTGATGCCGTATTCCCGCAGCTTGTTGGCGATGGCGGTATGCGACACGCCCAGGCGTTTGGCCAGCTGGCGCGTCGACGGGAAGGCGGGATAGAGCCGGGCCAGCAGCTGGCTCTCGAAGCGCTTCACCGCATCGTCGAGATTCCCCTCAAACCACTCGTCAATCAGCGGCATGGTATCGGCCGCCACCGGCAGGTCGATCTGCTCGGGCCCCAGTTCATCCCCTTCCAGCAGGGTCATCGCGCGGTAGAGACAGTTGCGCAGCTGGCGCACGTTGCCCGGCCAGCGATAGGCGGTCAGGTAGTCGGCCATGTTGCGGGTAAAGCGCGGACGGGGTCGCTGCAATTCGCTGGCAAAGCGGGAGACAAACTGCTGGGCCAGCACCATGATGTCTGCCTTGCGCTCGCGCAGGGGTGGCAGCGCCAGACTGAGCACGTTGAGGCGATAGTAGAGATCCTCGCGGAAGGTTCCTTCGTGCACCAGATCCAGCAACTGCTTCTGGGTGGTGCAGATGAAACGCACGTTGACCTTCACCTCCTGCTCGTCACCGACCCGGCGGAATACCCCATCCTGCAACACCCGCAAAAACTTGGTCTGCAGATGGGGAGACATGTCGCCAATCTCGTCCAGCATCAGGGTGCCGCCGCTCGCCAGCTCCAGCACGCCGCGCTTGCCCTCGGTGTTGTTGCCAAAGGCGCCGGGGGCATAACCAAACAGCTCGCTCTCGGCCACGTTATCGGGCATGGCGGCGCAGTTGAGGGCCATAAAGGGGTGGCTGGAGCGCAGGCTGGCCCCGTGACAGGCACGGGCCAGCAGCTCCTTGCCGGTGCCGGTCTCGCCGACGATCAGCAGCGGCGCGTCCTGCATCGCCAGTTTACGCGCTTGCGACAGCACCTCTTTCATCTTGGGACTCTCGGCCTGCAGATGCTCGAAGCCCCCCACTTCCACCGCATGGAGCGCACTGAAGTGCAGGCCGACCCGACGGGCAGATTTGAGCACCACCACGGCCCCAGCCAGCGCCTGCTTGCCGCGGGCTTCTGCCACGAACAGCGGCATCAGATCTGCCAGATACTCTTCGCCATTGAAACTGAGCTTGCAGGTCTGCGGCTTGATCTCGCTCGCCTCCAGCCAGCGGGTGAAGGAGAAGCCCTTGACCAGCGAACCGAGCGCCACGCCGCGTACCTCCTCCACCGGCAAGCCGAGGGTGGTGAGGGCAGACTGGTTGGCCTGGGTCACCTTGCCCTTGCTGTCGAGGGAGAAGACCAGATCCGGCAGCGCCTTGAGCAGCGCCTCGATCTCGTGATGCTCTCGCTCGGAAGGCATGTAAGGGATGGTCTTGACGTCGTAGACGCCGGGAATGCGGCGGATCTCCGGCATCAGGTGCTGAAAATCACTGAACTCCAGCTCGGGAAAGTTGAGATAGATGATGCCTGAGGTATCGATTTCGATGCCGCGCAGATCGATATTGTGCTCCACCAGGCGGTCGAGCAGTTCCCGGGTCAGGCCCAGGCGGTCTTCACAGCTGACTTCAAGACGCATTCGGGACACACTTCCTAGCTAACTCTATGAATGAGCGGATAATACAGTCTCGATCCCCCCAGTGCGAGCGCCAGCCCATAAAAATGCGGGCCTGCCCCGCTTTCGCAGGCAGGCCCGGGTCAACCGATGACGCTGGTGTGGGGCGCGATTACCGGAGCAACTGATCGGTGCGCGCCGCCATGATGAAGTCGTTACGATGCAAACCGCCGATCTTATGCATCCACCAGCTGACGGTCACCTTCCCCCATTCGGTCAGAAATGCAGGAAGGGGGATACTCCGCCTCAACCTGTTCTCAGATTATCTGGGCAATTGGTCTGTACGCGCAGCCATGATGAAGTCGTTGCGGTGTAATCCGCCGATCTTGTGAGTCCACCAGCTGACGGTCACCTTACCCCACTCGGTCAGGATGGCGGGATGGTGGAACTCCGCCTCCGCCAGCTCCCCCAAGCGGTTGGTAAAGGCCAGCGCCTCCTTGAAGTTGCGAAATGTAAATTCCCGCCGCAGTTGCAGCGCCCCCTCCTCCACCAGCGGCTGCCAGTCGGGGATAAGCTGCATCAGCTCGCGCAGCTCCTCATCGCTCACCTTGGGGGCATCGGCGCGGCACGCTTCACACTGCTGGCTGGCCAGTTTGGACATGGGTTACTCCTGCTTGAATTAATGAAAAATTAATGAAAATGAAATAGGGTTGTTTGCTTTTGGTCAGCTCGCCTGTTTGCCAGCGGGAACCTCAAAACGCGGCGGATAGAGGCCAAGCCGACTGGCCTCCGCCAGAGCAGCCATGATCTGCTCACCGGTCAGCTGGTAGAGATGATCGAGACTCGGCAGCACAAAATAGGTGGGCTGCATGATGTCGATGCGATACGGGGTGCGCAGCACAGTCAGTAGATCGAAGGGTTGCAGCAGCGGTTTGCCACAGAGGGCATAGGCGGTCTCGCCGATGGAGGAGAGAATGCCGCCACCGTAGATACGCAGCCCGTCAGGCGTGGCCAGCAGGCCAAACTCTACGGTGAACCAGTAGAGCCGCGCCAGAAAAACCCGCTGCTCCTTGCTCGCCTGCTGCCCCAACTGACCGTATAGGTGGGTGAAGTGGGCAAAGGCCGGATTAGTCAGCATGGCGCAGTGGCCAAAGATCTCGTGAAAGATATCGGGCTCTTGCAGGTAGTCGAGCTCGTCCCGGCGCCGGATAAAGGTCGCTACCGGAAACTGGCGGTTGGCCAGCAGGGCGAAGAAGCTATCGAACGAGATAAGCGCAGGCACCGCCGCCACCGACCAGCCGGTCGCAGGCTGCAAGACGGCGTTGATCTCGGCCAGCTGGGGGATGCGCTCACGGGGCAGCCCCAGTCTGTCGAGACCGGCCAGATACTCGTCACACCCCTTGCCATCGAGAGCGGCGAACTGACGTTCGATCAGGACCTGCCAGGTACCATGCTCCTCGTTGCTGTAGTGGATCACCCCGTCAGCATCCGGCTGGTGGGCGGTGTAAAAGGTTGCCATAGCGGTTCCATCCTCTGGCGCCACATCAGGCGCCTTGCCGTTTCATCACGGTTTCACTGTAACGAAGTGGCAACAAAAAAAGCAGCCGACCCATGAGCCGGCTGCCGGAAACAGTTGTAAATAAATTGTGACAACCGCTATTAATCTCCAGCAGCCATCAAGGCTGATTGAGATACCCCGCCAGCTGGCCGATCAGCCGCTTGCGCAGCTCGCCGAGTTTCGGTTTCTCGTCCGCACACCAGGGCAGCGGACGGCACGCCTCTATGGTGCGCAGGCCAAGGCGGGCGGTGAGCAGACCGGCCCCCACCCCTTGCGCCGCGCGGGCAGAGAGCTTGGCGGCAAATTCGGCGCCCAGCAGATCCATCCCCACCTCGGTCACCAGCTCGGTGGCACCGGCGTAGAGCATGTTGCGAAACACCTGACGGATGAGGCGTATGCGGCTCCAGTAGCCAAGTTCGATGGCATAGACATCGGCGATATCCTCGATCATCCGCAGGTTGCGCCACAACATCAGCATCATGTCGACGGTGGCGAGCGGGCTGAGCGCCACCAAAACAGCGGCCTCCCCCGACCATTTGGCCACCCGCGCCTGGGCCAGCTTGTCACGCTCGCCGAGTACCAGCTGGCTATAGAGGGTCAGCACCTCCCGATCGCTGTGGCTCTCATCGAGCTGGGCCAGCCAGGTTTGATACCCCTCGCGCCCCTTGTCGCCACTTTTGACCGCCAACCCTTCGCAAAAGGCCTGCCCCTGCCCGACTCCCTGATGAGCAAGCAGATCTTCTGCTCGCGAGCGCACATCCTGACGCCGCTTGAGGGTGCGCAGCCGCAGCCACTCGCGCCCCACCACGCTGGCGGTCCCCGCAGCGACCAGCGCCGAGGCTGCCAGCCAGGCGCTGCCCCAGAGCAGAGTGGTGAGAAACTGATCGTAAAGAAAGGCGCAATACTGGCCCAAGGAGAGCAGACCGACCGCCCCCAGCCCCCACGCCAGTAGTCGATGACGGCGACGCGGTTTGATGACGAGGGCGCTCTCCACCTCGGTGAACTCGTCCAGCTCGTCGAGGCGCTCGAAACTAGCCTCCTCCAGCCGCTGGGCCGGTGCGGGCGGTCGCTCGTCACTGGCCACCGTCAAGGCTGGCTCAAGGATCACCTTGCCCTGCAGCGGTGGCCGCTCTTTTATCTGATCGTTCATCGCATTGTTCTCCTGTGCGCAGCCTTCGGCTCAGGTGCCAAGACCGCACACCGTTATTCGAGGTGATCCCCGAGCAGAAACTCCAGCGCTGCATCGAGCCGGATATGGGGCAGCACCTGATGGGGGCTCATGGGCATGGGGCGAAACGCCTGAAAATCAAAACCCTGACTGTTCCACCACTGCTCAGGCGGAATATGGGGCGGCACCTCCCCCGGGAACAGCAGCAGCGGCTCACCGCTCAGGCTGGTGCCACGGATGGCCGGGAACTCGCGGCCATTGGCCACCCCCTTGCCAACTTCCGTCGCCTTGATGGCGGCGAGCGCCAGACACTCGGTGGTGATCCCCTCAAAACGAGCCTGACCGCGACCGCTGCGTACCAGATGCTGCAGCAGGGAGACCATGGGCGCATGCTGTTCGGGGGTGACGTGATCGGCCTTGCTCGCCACAAACAGCAGCTTGTCGATACGGGGCGAAAAGAGCCGCCGCCACCAGTTGCTTTTGCCGTAGGCAAAGCTCTCCATGATGCGGGCGATGGCCTGCTGCATGTCGCCAAAGCTGGCCGCCCCGGCGTTAAGCGGCTGCAGGCAATCCACCAGCACGATCTGGCGATCAAAGCCGGCAAAGTGCTGCTCATAAAAACCCTGCACCAGATGCTGCTTGTACTGCTCGAAGCGCTGCTTGAGAGTGGCGTAAAGAGTGCCATCGGCGGGCTCGCCGACAGGCATCTCCCACACCCAGGGGACAAATTGCAGCATGGGGGCACCGGCATACTCCCCCGGCAACACGAAACGGCCGGGTTGAATAAGGTGCAATCCCAGCTCCTGTTTGCAGGCGTGCAGGTAGGCGGTGTAGCGCTCGGCCAGCTCAGCCACCGGCCGCTCTTCGAAGCGCTGATCGGCCTGCCACCCGGGTGTCAGCCAGCTGGCGGCAAGAGCCTGCAGCTCTGGGCGGCGCAGTTGCTCGCGCACCTGTTCGCTCCACTGCTCGTAGCTCATCTCAAGGAGCGGCAAGTCGAGCAGCCACTCCCCGGGGTAGTCCACCAGATCCACGTAGAGGGTGGAGATCTCCCCCAGATGCTTGCGCAGGGGGTGACGGGTGCGATAGCGGATTTCGAGGCGCACTTCGGCCACGCCGCGGGTGGGCTCGGGCCAGGCAGGTGGATCGCCAAACAGGGAGTCGAGGCCACGCTCGTAGGCAAAGGTGGGGATGTGGGCATTGAGCTGCGGCACCCGGCGGGCACCGAGGATGCGCCCCTGACGCAGGGCATCCCACAACGGCAAACGGCCGTCGATGGCCGCGTGTTCCAGCTGGTTGACCAGCGCCGTGATAAAGGCGGTTTTACCGCTGCGAGAGAGGCCGGTCACCGCCAGCCGAATATGGCGATCCCGCACCCGGTTCACCACGTCGTTCGCCTTGTGTTGCAGGCGAGTCAACTTCTGTTCCAGTTTATTGAGTATCAAGGCTTGACCCGTTCTCCCTTGGTGGTTGCATCTGGATAGCTGGTGTCGATGGTGGCGCATCACGGGAGGCGCCGCCATCGACATGGGGGCTTCAGCAAGCACTACAGCTTGCGAAATTCCCGCTGCAGGGTGAACTCCCTGGAGGTTACCAGCTTCTCGATCCGCTGAACTCTGGGCTCCAGCGCGTCAAGTTCCTGCGCGATGCGGCCCAGCGCCTGATGAGGGGTGATCCCCGCCTGCCAGCTGCGCGCTTTCATCCGCACCTCGGCAAAGTCAGCATCCTCTTGCGAATAGAGGGTGACCGGCTTTTTGTCGAGCAGGAACCAGGCGGCGATATAGGCGGTGAAGGTGATGAAACCGGCGAAGATAAGGCCACTGATGGCGAGCAGCCGCACGATCCAGGTCTCCACCCCGAAATACTCAGCCAAACCGGCACAGATCCCGGCTATCTTGCCACGCTGGGGATCGCGATAGAGGTTACGCCCTTCACGACTGACACTGCTCATACCTTGTTCCTCCAACCGGGTACTTCCGCATCCAGAATCGACTCCAGCGCGCCCACTCGCTCCTGCATCTTCTCGGTGCGAGCCAGCAGCCCTTGCAGCTGTTCCCGCTCGCTATCGGCAAGACCGGCGCCAATCCGCCCCTTGGCACGATAGTGCAGCACCAGCCAGATGGGAGCCACCACCACCATGAAGACCACCATGGGAACCATCAATACGCCCAGCAGATCTTCCATCTGTTACTCCCCCTGTTTGCCTTCGCTTTTGCTGTCGCCCTGACCCAGCTTCTGGCGCATGGCTTCCAACTCGCGGCTTATCTGATCGTCCACTTCCAGCTCGGCAAACTGCTGCGCCAGCGCCTTGTCGGACTGTCCCAGATCGGCGCGCGCTTCCATTTCGTCGATGCGACGCTCCATCCGCTCAAACTTGCTCACCACCGCCTGGCTCTCGCCACGGGCTACCTGGCTCTGCACATTGAGACGGCTGCTGGCCGCTTCGGTGCGAATGGCCATCGCCTTTTGACGGGCGCGGGCATCTTCCAGCTTGGCTTCGAGCTGGCGGATCTCTTCACCCAGCTTCTCGATGCCGCTGTCGACCGCCTGCTGCTCGCGGTAGAGGGTCTCTGACAACTCGGTCTGTTTCTTCTTTTCGATAAGGGCGGCGCGGGCCAGATCTTCACGTCCCTTGGTAAGGGCCAGCTCGGCCTTGGCTTGCCACTCGTCGACCCGCTCCTGATGACGGGCGACCTGACGGCCAATCTCTTTCTGGCTGGCGAGGAAGCGAGCCAGATTGGAACGCTCCTTGACCAGCTCGTCCTCCATCTCCTGGATGATCAGGCGCACCATCTTCTGGGGATCTTCTGCCTTGTCGAGCAGGGCCGTCAGGTTGGAATTGATGATGTCGGCCAGACGG
Organism: Aeromonas sp. s13; assembly: GCF_040907905.1. Taxonomy (NCBI): domain Bacteria; kingdom Pseudomonadati; phylum Pseudomonadota; class Gammaproteobacteria; order Aeromonadales; family Aeromonadaceae; genus Aeromonas; species Aeromonas sp. s13. The sequence goes on from NZ_JBFOCS010000056.1 coordinate 13,793, forward strand.
GAAAAAATACTCATGATTGCACTCCTGTTATTGGCATGGCGTTGTTTCTCCATTGACAATGGCAACTTGTGTGCCAATCTGGAACAAAATTTAACTTGTTGATTTATATGGGGCAGAATAGCCGGATTGCAAGATGCCTCGCGCAAGTGATGATTAAAATCACCAACTTTTGGTAAGATTGACCAGCTTTTACAACTGACAGGGATCACTATGACCACGGCCACGGAAAGCCTGCTGGGGGAATCCAACGCATTTCTCGAGATCATTGAGCAGGCCTCACGGCTCGCCCCGCTGCGCAAACCCGTGCTGATCATCGGTGAGCGGGGGACGGGCAAGGAGCTGATCGCCCACCGCCTACATTATCTCTCGGCGCGCTGGGATCAAAGCTTTGTCACCATCAACTGCGCCACCCTGAGCGAGAGCCTGCTGGAGACCGAGCTGTTCGGTCACGAAGCGGGATCGTTTACCGGCGCAGCCAAGCGCCACCAAGGCCGCTTCGAGCGGGCCGATGGCGGCACCCTCTTCCTCGACGAGCTGGCCACCACCAGCGCCCGGGTGCAGGAGAAGTTGCTGCGGGTCATCGAGTATGGCGAGTTCGAGCGGGTGGGTGGGGCCAAGCCCCTCAAGGTGGATGTGCGGCTGGTCTGCGCCACCAACGAGGATCTCCCTGCGCTGGCCGACAAGGGGCAGTTTCGCCACGATCTGCTCGATCGGCTCGCGTTTGATGTGATCACCCTCCCCCCCTTGCGGGAGCGGCGGGAAGATATCCTGATGCTGGCGGAGCACTTCGCCCACAGCATGACCCGGGAGCTGGGTTATCCGCTGTTTGCCGGTTTCTCGCGCAAGGCGACCCAGCTGCTGCTGGATTACCACTGGCCGGGCAACGTGCGGGAGCTGAAGAACGTGGTGGAGCGCAGTATCTATCGTCAGGGCAATCCCCAGTTGCCGCTCTCGACCCTGGTGCTCAACCCGTTTGATTCCCCCTGGCGACCACAGGTCACGCAACCTGCGCAAGAGGACCGAAGCGAGGTACAATCTGCATCCCCCCTCGCCTTGCCGCTCGATCTCAAGCAGGCGGTGGCGGAGTACGAGATTAATTTACTCAAGCAAGCGATGCAGCAATCCCAGTATAATCAGCGCAAAGCCGCTCAACTGCTGGCCTTAAGCTATCACCAGTTCCGTGGCATGCTACGCAAATATCAGCTGCTGGATGGCGATAACGATGCAGAACAAGAGTGAAGGAGCGCGGTTGATGCCGACTCCAGCAACACGCCAGCCTTCGCGCTGGCACATTTGTATCAAAACGTGCGTACAAAACCCCTATAAGAACATGGTTCAACAATGAGAATGCTCACACCCTTGCTGCTGGGTCTGCTGGTGCTGGTCACCGGCTGCCAGAAGCAATCCGAGGCCTCCAAAACCGGACTCATCTATTGTGCTGAGGGATCCCCCCTCTCCTTCAATCCCCATGTTTCCAACTCCGGGGTGACACTGGATGCCAGTGCCCGTCCGCTCTACGACCGCCTGCTGGAGGTGAACCCCAACACCCTGGCGCTGGAGCCGGCGCTCGCCACCAACTGGCATGTCAGCGAGGATGGCCTCACCTATACCCTGACCCTGCGCAAGGGGGTGACTTTTCACCATACCCCCTGGTTCAAGCCCACCCGCACTTTCAATGCCGATGACGTGGTCTTTACCTATGCCCGCCAGCTTGACGAGCAGCACCCCTACCACAATGTCTCCGGCGGCGATTACCCCTACTTCTACAGCCTAGGGCAAGATCTGCTGATCAAGCGGGTGAGCAAGAAGGGGCCGCAGACGGTGGTATTCGAGCTGAACCAGCCGAACGCCTCCTTCCTCGCCACTCTGGCCAGCGACTATGCGGTGATCCTCTCCGCCGAATACGCCGAGCAGATGTTGCAGGCGGGCACGCCAGCCCTGCTCGATAGCCGCCCCATCGGCACCGGGCCGTTCAGCTTCAAGGAGTATCGCCACAACGAGTTCATCCGCTATCTGCGCCACCCTGGCTATTGGGGCGGCGATGCCAAGATTGAACAGCTGGTCTACGACATCACCCCCAAATCCGCCAAACGGCTGGCCAAGCTGCTGACCGGCGAGTGCGACGTAATGAGCACCCCTTCCGCTAGCCAGCTCTCGGTGATCAAGCAAAATCCGGCGCTGAGCCTCTCAGTCCAGTCGGGGATGAACGTCGCCTTTTTGGCCCTCAATACCCGCAAGCCGCCGTTCAACAACGTCAAGGTGCGTCAGGCCATTGCCAGCGCCATCAATATCGACAACCTGCTTCAGGCGGTCTATTTCGATACCGGCCTGCCCGCCAACAGCCTGCTGCCGACCCTCTCATGGGGGTACAACCCCAGCCTGCCCGAGCGCAAGCCCGATCTGAAACGGGCGCGCCAGCTGCTCAAGGAGGCGGGGCTGGAGAAAGGGTTCGAGATGCAGGTGCTGGTACAACCGGACGCCCGCCCCTACAACCCGGATGCGGTCAAGACTGCCCAGCTGATCCGCAGCGATCTGGCCAAGGTCGGGATCAAGCTCAAGATCGTGCAACGGGAGTGGCCGGTGATCGAAGGGCGCCTCACCAAGGGGCAGTACGACAGCTTGCTCTCCGGCTGGATTGCCGACAACGCCGACCCGGACAACTTCTTCCGCCAGCTGCTGAGCTGCTCGGCAGTGGAGCGCGGCAACAACTACAGCCGCTGGTGCAGCCCGGCCTTCGACCAGCTGCTGGATGATGCGGTCACCACACCCCAGCTCTCGTTCCGGCTGCGTAACTACTACTATGCCCAGACCCTGCTTAACGAACAGCTGCCGCTGATCCCGCTGGCGCACGCCTTGCGTACCCAGGTCAGCCGCAGCGACATCGAGGGGCTGACGCTGATGCCCTTTGGCGGCACCTCCTTCAACCAGGCTCACAGGGAGTAAGCATGCTTCTATACACCTTGCGCCGCATCAACCTGCTGCTTATCACTCTACTGGCGCTGACCTTTGTCGCCTACCTGCTGGACTATCGGCTGATCGGCCATCAGCTCAGCTTCTGGAGCGGCTATCCCGACTTCCTGCGCCGCATTTTCGCAGGTGACCTGGGGCTCTCCAGCGTCTCCGGGCTGCCGGTGCTGGACGAGATCCGCCACTACTTCCCGGCGACCCTGATCCTCTGTCTGGCGGCGTTCGCCATCTCGCTGCTGGTGGGCATTCCCCTCGGCACCCTGGCGGCCCTGTCACAGGGCAAGACGCTGGATCTCTCCATCATGACTGCCGGTCTTATCGGCTATGCGGTGCCGGTGTTCTGGCTGGCACTGCTGGTAGTGATGCTCTTTTCGCTGGATCTCGGCTGGTTGCCGGCATCGGGCCAGATCAGCCTGCTCTACGACGTGCCCCCCATTACCGGCATCGCGGTGCTCGATGTGCTGCTCAGCAACGAGCCCTGGCGGCAAGCGGCGCTGCACGATGCCCTGCGTCACCTGATCCTTCCGTCACTGGTGCTGGCGGTGGTGCCCACTACCGAGGTGATCCGCCATGTGCGCAGTTCCCTCATCGACGTGATGAAGCAGAACTACATCAAGGCGGCGGCGAGCCGGGGCCTTTCCAAGGCGCAGATCGTCTGGCGCCATGGTCTGAAGAACGCCCTGCCGCCGGTACTGCCGCTGCTGGGTCTGCAACTGGGTAGCGTACTCACCTCCGCCATGATCACCGAGGTGGTGTTCGAGTGGCACGGGATCGGCCGCTGGCTCATCAGCAGCATCGCCCTGCAGGATTACGCCGCCATCCGCGGTGCAACCCTGGTAGTGGCCAGTTTCGTGATCCTGACCAGCGTCAGCACCGAGTTGCTGACCACCCTTATCTATCCGGCACGGCGCAAAGAGTTGTATGCCAAACAAGATTGAACGCGCTCATGGCGTGACCAGGAGCCAGGTATCCTATGCAAGATAAATCGAACATCTATCCCGAGCTCAAGATCCTCTCGCCCCTTGAGCAGACGTGGGCCTCATACAGCCGCAATCCGCTGGCGATGGCGGGGCTATGGTGCTTTTTGCTGTTGCTGCTCATCACGCTGGTGGGGCCGCTGGTCGTTCCCTACGGCATCGATGAACAGCACACCGACAAGCTGCTGCTCGCCCCCTCCTGGGCGGCGACCGGCAACATCGACTACTTCCTCGGCACCGACGATCTGGGGCGCGACATGCTCTCCCGGCTGGTGGTAGGGGCGCGTCTCACTTTCGGCTATGCGCTGGTCGTGGTGGTGATCGCCATGGTGGTGGGCTCCGCCATCGGTATCCTCGGCGGCATGAGCAAGGGGCTTAAATCGAGCGTGCTGCACCACCTGCTCGATACCCTGCTCTCCATCCCCTCCCTGCTGATGGCCATCATCATGGTTGCCATCATGGGACCGGGTTTTGGCAATACCCTGATAGCCATTACCCTGGCGTTGATCCCGCCTTTTATCCGGGCCACCTACAACGCAGTACATGCCGAGATGCAGAAGGAGTACATCACCGCCAGCCGCCTCGATGGCTCGCCCCCCTTCCGGATCATGCGTCTGGCTATTTTGCCCAACATTGTCGAAACCTTGGTGGCCCAGACCACCCGCACCTTGTCGGCAGCCATTCTCGATATCTCGGCGGTCGGTTTTCTTGGCCTCGGCGCCCAGTCTCCCCAACCGGAGTGGGGCACCATGCTGGCCGATTCGAGCGACCTTATCTATCTCGCCCCCTGGACCGTCACCCTGCCCGGCATCGCCATCCTGTTCAGCGTGCTGGTGACCAATTTAGTTGGTGAAGGCATTCGTGAAGCACTCAAAGAGGGGAATGACTGATGCCGCTGCTCGACATTCGCAATCTCACCATCGAGATCGACACCCCGCAAGGCAAGGTCAAGGCGGTGGACAAGGTGAGCCTGACCCTGACCGAGGGGGAGATCCGCGGTCTGGTGGGTGAATCCGGCTCCGGCAAGAGTCTGATCGCCAAAGTGATCGTGGGCATCGAGAAGGACAACTGGACGGTACGTGCCGACCGGATGCGCTTCAACGACATGGATCTGCTGACCATGGCTCCCAAGGAGCGCCGTCGCATCATGGGTCGCGAGATCGCCATGATCTTCCAGGACCCCATCAGCTGTCTCGACCCCTCCGAGGAGATCGGCACCCAACTTGAAGAGGCGATCCCGACCGATTCGTTCGAGGGACAATTCTGGCAGCGCTTCCAGTGGCGCAAGAAGAAGGCCATCGCCCTGCTGCACCGTGTAGGCGTCAAGGATCACCGCAAGGTGATGCGCGCCTATCCCCACGAGCTGTCGGATGGCATGTGCCAGAAGGTGATGATCGCCATGGCGATTGCCAACCAGCCGCGTCTGCTGGTAGCCGACGAGCCCACCAGCGCCATGGAGTCCACCACCCACTCCCAGATCCTGCGACTGCTGGACAAGATGAACAAGCTGGGCAACACCACCATCCTGATCATCAGTAACGATATCGCCGCCATCGCCAATCTGACCGACACCATCAACGTGATGTACTGCGGCCAGATGGTGGAAGTGGGCACCCGGGAGCAGATCCTCGAGACCCCGCATCACCCCTATACCGATGCCCTGCTCAAATCGATCCCCGACTTTGACAAGCTGGTGCGCCACAAGTCGCGCCTCGAAACCCTGCCCGGCGTCATCCCGCCGCTGCAACACCTGCCCATCGGTTGCCGTCTGGGGCCGCGCTGCCCCTACGCCCAGAAGCAGTGCGTGCAGACTCCGTTGATGAACAAGATCAAGGGCCATCAGTTCAGCTGCCACTTCCCGCTGAACATGGAGGAGCCAAAAAAATGATGACCGTTAATGCCCCCATGAAGGAGCCCCGCTTGTGATCGAGCCATCCCTGTTGCAGGTCAGAGGCCTTAGCAAAACCTACCAGAACCGCACCGGTCTGTTCCGTCGTCAGGCGGTGGAGGCGATCAAGCCCCTCTCGTTCGATCTCGAAGTGGGTCAGACCCTCGCCATCGTCGGCGAAGCTGGCTCCGGCAAGAGTACCCTCGCCCGCATTCTGGCCGGGATGATCGAACCCACCAGCGGCGACATCGCCATCGACGGCCAGCTGATGGTGCATGGCGATTACCAGACTCGCTGCAAACTGCTGCGGATGATTTTTCAGGATCCCAACACCTCGCTGAACCGCAAGATCCGGGTCGGCCAGATCCTGGAGACGCCGCTGCGTCTCAACACCGAGATGACCGAGGAGGAGCGCCGCGAGAAGGTGGTGCAGACCCTGCGTATGGTGGGGATGCTGCCGGATCACGCCCTGTTCTATCCGCAGATGCTCTCCTCCGGTCAGCAACAGCGGGTGGCGCTGGCGCGCGCGCTGATCCTCAACCCCAAGATCGTGGTGGCCGATGAGGCGCTCTCCACCCTGGATATCTCGGTGCGCTCCCAGATCATCAACCTGCTGCTGGAGATGCAGGAGACCATGGGGCTGAGCTATGTGCTGGTAGCCAACGATTTGGGCATCGTCAGCCATATCAGCGACGAGGTGCTGGTGATGCACGAAGGTCGGGTGGTGGAGCGCGGCAAGACCCTCAAAGTGTTTGCCGATCCCCAACATGAGGTGACTCGCCGTCTCATCCAGAACTACAACAACGAATACCGCAAATAGAGAGGCGCTGGCCGCCTCCCTCACCGCTGTGTTTCGCCGAGCTCACTCGGCGGGATCAAAAAAGCCCACTGCATGCAGTGGGCTTTCTGTTACCGGCGTTGCTGCTTAGGCTTGCAGCAGCAGACGGTTGATGCGGGAGACGAAGCTCGCCGGATCGTTCAGCCCGCCCTGTTCGGCCAGCTGGGCCTGTTCGTGCAGCAGAGTGACCCACTCGCCAAACAGTGCCTCGTCTTCAATGGTGTCGAGTTTCTTCACCAGCGCGTGGTCAGGGTTGAGCTCCAGAATGTACTTCTGCTCCGGTACCGGCTGGCCGGCCGCGCGCATCAGCTTGATCATCTGGGTGCTCATACCGTAGGCGTCGGTGACGATGCAAGAGGGGGAGTCGGTCAGACGGTGAGTGACGCGCACCTCTTTCACCGCTTCGCCCAGGCTCTTCTTGACCCGCTCAACCAGACCGGCGTTGGCCTTTTCGGCCTCTTCCTGGGCCTGCTTGGAGGCTTCGTCTTCCAGATCGCCGAGATCCAGTTCGCCACGGGTGACGGAGATGAGCTGCTTACCGTCGAACTCGGTCAGGTGGCTCATCAGCCACTCGTCCACGCGCTCCCACATCAGCAGCACTTCGACGCCCTTCTTGCGGAAGATCTCGAGGTGCGGGCTGTTCTTGGCAGCGGCATAGGAGTCAGCAGTGATGTAGTAGATCTTCTGCTGGCCTTCCTTCATGCGGCCAACGTAATCCTCAAGAGAGACTGTCTGGGCTTCGCCCTCGCCAGCGGTGCTGGCAAAGCGCAGGAGCTTGGCGATCTCTTCGCGGTTAGCGTAATCCTCGGCCGGGCCCTCTTTGAGCACGTTACCGAACTCTTTCCAGAACTTGGCGTACTTCTCGGCATCGTCTTTCGCCAGCTTGGAGAGCATGGTCAGCACGCGCTTGGAGCAAGCCTTGCGCAGGGAGGCGGTCACCTTGTTGTCCTGCAGGATTTCACGGCTAACGTTGAGCGGCAGATCGTTGGAGTCCAGCACCCCTTTGACGAAGCGCAGGTAGGTCGGCATAAACTGCTCGGCGTCATCCATGATGAAGACGCGCTGCACATAGAGCTTCAGACCGTGCTTCTGCTCGCGGTTGTAGAGGTCGAACGGTGCGCGGGCCGGTACGTAGAGCAGGCTGGTGTACTCCTGCGCCCCTTCCACCCGGTTGTGACCCCACAGCAGCGGATCTTCAAAGTCGTGGGCGACGTGCTTGTAGAACTCCTGATACTCCTCGTCCTTGATATCTTTCGGGTTGCGGGTCCACAGTGCCGTGGCGCGGTTGACCTGCTCCCACTCGCCCGGGGTGCCGACGATGGTCTCACCATCCTCTTCGCGATCCGGGGTGCCCTCTTTGTACATCTCTACAGGCACGCTGATGTGATCGGAATATTTGCCCACCACGGAGCGCAGACGCCAGTCGTCGAGGAACTCGTCCTCTTCGGCACGCAGGTGCAGGATGACATCGGTACCGCGACCCTCTTTGGTCACGTCAGCGACAGTGAAGGAGCCTTCCCCTTCCGATTCCCACTGTACGCCCTGCTCCGGAGCAGTACCGGCGGCGCGGGAGACCACGGTCACCTTGTCGGCCACGATAAAGGCGGAGTAGAAACCGACCCCGAACTGGCCGATCAGCTGGGAGTCACGTCCCTGATCGCCGGAGAGGTTTTTGAAGAATTCTGCGGTGCCGGACTTGGCGATGGTACCCAGGTGCTCAATCACCTGATCACGGGTCATACCGATCCCGTTATCGGAGATGGTCAGGGTACGCTTCTCTTTGTCCACCACCAGACGCACACGCAACTGGCCGTCGTTTTCGAACAAAGAGGCATCGGAAAGCGCCTTGAAGCGCAGCTTGTCCGCCGCATCGGATGCGTTGGAGATCAGCTCGCGCAGGAATACTTCTTTGTTGGAGTAGAGGCTGTGAGCCATCAGGCTCAGCAGTTGTTTGACTTCAGTCTGAAAGCCGTGGGTTTCGGCATGAACACTTTGGGTCATGGACCAATCCTCAGAAACATCGGGTTGAACATATGCCCAACCTAAATGGGGACGGCCAATCAAATATCAAGGGGCGAGTGTGCAATCCAGCTCACTCGCCCCTTCAAACCCGCTCAAACGGCTATTTATTGCCCAGCGCTACCGCTATTAATGCGGGGCAACTGGCTGGCGCCTAGCTATTTCAAGCGCTGGCGCCCCATCAGGGAGTGGGAGAGCGTAGTGCCATCCACCAGCTCCAGCTCACCCCCTACCGGCACCCCGTGGGCGATGCGGCTCACCTCCACCCCGGCCGCACGGGCCATATCGGCGATATACCAGGCGGTGGCATCCCCCTCGATGGTCGGATTGGTGGCGAGGATCAGTTCGCTGATGTGCTCTTCCTTCAACCGGCGCTCGAGAATATCGAGCCCCAGCTCCTCCGGGCCGATGCCATCCAGCGGCGACAGATGGCCCATCAGCACAAAGTAACGACCGGAAAACTGGCCGGTCTGCTCGATGGCAGCCACGTCCGCCGGGCTCTCCACCACACAGAGCAGACCATTCTCTTCCCGCTTGGGATTGGCGCAAATATCGCAGCGATCGTTCTCGGTAAAGGTGCGGCAGTGGCTGCAGTGGCCAATCTCGGTCAGGGCGCGGGAGAGCAGCTGGGCCAGCCGCAAACCACCGCTGCGCTCGCGCTCGAGCAGGGTAAAGGCCATCCGCTGTGCCGATTTGGGCCCCACCCCCGGCAGCACCTGCAGGGCTTTCATCATCTCGTCGAGCAGGGGACTGAATTTCATAACACACCTCACACTGGCCAACCCGCACCACTCTCTGGATAACCGCGGGTCAGCTGAACTGGATAACGCAACTGGCGCAGGACTATACCCGAGCACGCCGCCCATCGCTATCGGCTTGCCAACAGAGTCCATAAAAACGCGGATAGCAAAAAGCCCTGATGTTTCCATCAGGGCTTTGCAATTTGGCGGTGAGGGAGGGATTCGAACCCTCGATACGTTGCCGTATACACACTTTCCAGGCGTGCTCCTTCAGCCACTCGGACACCTCACCAAATTTTGGTCTGTGGTTTAACGTGTTCAGCCAACACGGTGTTCGCTACGCTGTTGCGCTGGAACGGGGCGTAATTTAGGGGAAAGCCCCGCCCGCGTCAACGGCTTTTTTCACCTGGCGAACCGTTCGAACACTTAATGCACAGATTCCGGTGCGACCGGGATTTCCGGCAGGTTGAGGAAGCCGGAACGTTCGCATTCGGCAACCAGTTCGTGGGTTGCGGCGATGGTGCTTTGCACGAACAACAGGAACTGCTCGACGCTGAGTCCGGCCTTGGTAAAGACGGTGTGGCCGACCACCAGCCGCGGCAGATTGTCATCGATGATATCGAGGAACACCTTGAGGGAGGGGTACTGCATATTGAGTCGGCCCAGTTCGGCAACCAGCGGCAGCATTGCGGAGGGGCGCACTTCCAGCTCGGAGGAGAACAGCAGGCCTTCCTCTTCCACGAAGATCCGGCTCTCCTGAATACCATCGACCGACTGCAAAGAGACAATGTGGATACCGTGACACTGGTCGCAGACATAGTGCTCGATACGAGCCTGTTGCAACCAACGCATTATCATTTCGGAGCTGGGGATATTCATCATTTCCACGACAAGATTGGGATCAAGGGGCGCAGTCTAAACCAATTTGCTATCAACAAAAAGCACGCCAACCCGATAACCCTGCGGCTCGCTTCTTTTTGGCAAGCGCTATGCATATACTCAGCCAAATCCACGATGACGCTTGCCCCACAGGGGGCCCCATGACTATCCAAGAAAAGTATCGCCTTCATCTGAAATCACTCTCGGATGAGCTGCTCACCCTGCAAAAACCCATCCGCATTCTGGATGCCATCAAATGGCCACGCCATCTGCAGGATCGCTTTCTGGTAAGCGGTGGCAGGGAGCTGCCCGCTATCGACAGGCACTTCTATGATGCCCTCCCCCTCGGCTTCGATCCGCGCAACAAGTATCTGGAGCTCAAGGAGCTGCGGGACCGGATCCGCAGAAAACTGGGGCCACAGGACGATCTTGGCCGGATCCTGCAAGAGACGGTCGATCAGTACATGGTGGTGATCGAGATGCTGCGCCAGCGCGGCCAACCCGATTTTCAGCGTTACAGCCAGCTGCTTTATGGCTCTGCCAGCGATCACCTGCGCGGGGATCGCAAGACTCTCAAGGAGCTGGGCGCCCGCCTGTGCGATATCTTCTCCCTGCCCGGCGCCCGCCATCTGGTGCGCCCCTACCCCAAGGAGTTCGAAGGAGAAGCCGCGGTCGCCAAACTGCAGGGCAAGCTGTCGAGCTACTTCAGTGACGGCACTGTGCAGGTGAAGCTGAGCGATGGGATTGTCTCCGATGCCGCTGCCGGTGGCGACTACATCAAGCTCAACTCCCACGCCCGTTTCTCCGAGCTGGACTTGCAGGTGCTGGAGGTACACGAGGGGTGGGTCCATGTCGGCACCACCCTCAACGGTCGCCAGCAGCCCTATGCCACCTGGCTGAGCGCCGGTTCACCGCGGATCACCGCCTGTCAGGAGGGGCTGGCTGTCCTGATAGAGACCCTCACCTTCAGCTCCTTTCCGGATCGGGCCAAGCGCATCTCCGATCGGGTGATGGCCATCGACATGGCCGAGCGCGGCGCCGATTTTATCGAGGTATTTCAGCATTTCGTGCAGCAGGGCACCAGCGAGCACGACGCCTACAAGATCACCCAGCGGGTCTTTCGTGGCGGCATAGTGGACGGCGGCGCCTGCTTTACCAAGGATCTCTCCTACGTGCGTGGCTATGTGGAGACGGTCAACTTTATCCGCAGCGCCGTGCTGGAAGGGGTGCCCGAGATCCTGCCAATGCTGTTTGTCGGCAAGGTGACACTGGATGACATTCCGGTGCTCTATCAGCACTATCTGGAGGGGCTGATCGCCGCTCCCCGCTATTTGCCGCCGATGTTTCGCGATCTCACCGGGCTCTATGTCTGGTTCGGTTTTGCCTCCGGCATGTCGCTGGTGGATATCGGCCGGGTACAGCACCATTTTCGCCAGCTGTTTCAACGCCTGCCGGTGGCCGACCCCATCATTGCGCCGGTGGATATCGAGATCGACTGAACCACAGCGATAGAAGTTGGGGAAAATAAAAAGGGCGCCAGATTGGCGCCCTTCTCAGATATCGCAGCGGGATTACTTGTAGGCCCGACCTTCCAGATAGTGTTTGCGGCAAAGCGACACATAACGATCATTGCCGCCGATCTCTACCTGTTCGCCATCACGCATAACCTGACCGGCTTCGTTGACCCGGGAGTTCATGTGGGCCTTGTTGCCACACCAGCAGATGCTCTTCAACTCTTCAAACTTGTCGGCCAGACAGAGCAGATGGTAGGAGCCGGGGAACAGTTCACCGCGAAAATCGGTCTTGAGGCCATAGGCCATCACCGGAATATCCTGCTCATCGACGATGCGGGCCAGCTGGTAGACCTGCTCACGGGTCAGGAACTGGGCCTCGTCCACGATGAAAACATCGATATGTTTCTTCGCATGGCGCTCTTTCACCATTTCAAACAGATCACAGCTGTCGCTGAACACGTCAACCTTCAGTTCAAGGCCTACCCGGGCACTGATCACCCCGACCCCGAAACGGTCATCGATGGCTGGCGTCATCGCCAGAGGATGCATGCCCCGCTCCAGATAGTTGAAGTGCGCCTGAATGAGCTGGGTGGATTTGCCTGAATTCATGGTGGCAAATTTGTAGTGCAGTGAAGCCATGATACTGTTCCGAAACTGAATTTATGGGGCGCATGCTAACCAAAGCCCCTGACAAAACCAAGGGGCCCGCGGGCCCCTTGCTCTATAAATGTTACGCGGTGGCCAGCACTGGCCGCGCTTTGGCCTTTTTCAGGTGATAGCTGGTAAAGAGCACAAACCAGAGGGCGCTGACGCTGAAACCGGCCAGGCTGGAGTGCATCAAGCCCATCGCCAGGTAACCGATGGCCGCACCGAAGGCGATGGCCAGCGCATAGGGCAGCTGGGTCATCACGTGATCGATGTGATGGCAGCCAGCGCCGGTGGCTGAGAGGATGCTGGTGCTGGAGATGGGCGAGCTGTGATCCCCGAACACCGAGCCAGCCAGTACCGCAGCCAGCATCGGCAGCATCAGGCTGATGTCGCTGGCGGCAGCCATGTCACCGGCCAGCGGCAGCATGATGCCGAAGGTGCCCCAGCTGGTGCCGGTGGCAAATGCCATGGCACAGGAGAGGATAAAGACCACGGCGGGCAGCACTTCAATCGGCAGGTTACCATTGGCCAGCGAAGCCAGGTACTTGCCGGTCTCCACGTCGCGCACCACGGCACCTATGGTCCAGGCAAACAGCAGGATGTTGATGGCTGGCAGCATGGCCATGACGCCTTGCGGCGCGGCCTTGATCCAGTTCTTGGCCCCCAGCTTCAGGCGCATCGCCAGACCGATGGAGACCACCAGACTGCACAGGGCACCGTAGACCAGCGAAGAGCCGACGTTGGTATTTTCGAACGAGCCGAGCACGCTGAAGGGCAGCCCTTTCTCGCTCAGCACCGCAGCACCGGAATCGATCATAAAATAGATGGTGGCGGCGGTCAGGGTCAGGATCGGCAGTACCATGTCGATCATGCCGCCGTTGCTCTCCTCCGGGCTCTCCATATCCAGACCGATGGGGCGGCCCTTGGACTCATCCCACAGCTTGCCTTCCAGCGCCCACGCTTCGTGTTGACGCATCGGGCCGATGTCGAGTTGGAATGCAATCACCACCAGCACCATGATCAGGGTGAAGACGGCGTAGAGGTTCATCGGGATCATCTCGACAAACGCCGCGATGGGGCTCTGCTCGGTCAGACCGTGGGCCGCCATGATGCCGCCAACCAGGGCGATGATATAGGCACCCCAGGAGGAGATGGGCATCAGCACACAGACCGGCGCCGCGGTGGAGTCCAGCAGATAGGCCAGTTTGGCACGGGAGATCTGGAAGCGGTCGGTCACCGGACGGCAGATGGCCCCCACCGACAGACTGTGGAAGAAGTCATCGATAAAGAAGGCAAACACCATCATGCCAGTCAGGGCTTTGGCGCCCTTGCGGGTCTTGGCACGACGCTCGGCCCACTCGGCAAAGGCACGGGTCGCCCCGGAGACGCTCATCAGGCTGATGAGGCCACCCAGCAGCAGCATAAACAGGATCATGTTGACGTTGTCACGATTGAGCGCGCCATCGACCCAGAAGATCTTGAGCACGGTATTCAACATGTAATGCAGGGATTCGAGGGGCGAAAACTGATTGAGCAGCAGACTGCCGGTGACGATGCCCACACCAAGGGACAACAGTACGCGGCGGGTCAGGATCGCCAGCGCGACAGCCAACAGGGGGGGAAGAACGGACCAACCGGAGTCGGCGAAATGACTAATGTCCATGATCTCTTTGCACCTAAAGATTACAGGTGGAGATCTACCGAGAGGATCTAAAGAAACAAAACCTATGGGGAGGTCATACTCCTCAGCCCCTTCAGGTAGCGCTCCATAGTGGATGACTATGGCAGTCCTGCACCTATTAGATGCAGAACCAGCAGCCCGGTATGATGGCCTGGCCACTTCGGCGCTGACTCCTTTCCTTGTGCATCACAGGCATCACCCTCCGCACAAATACTCATAGGCAGCGCGCCTCTACTTAAAGGTATTCGCCGCACATTTTATCGAGATGGCAGCTTATAGCAAGTTTTTTGATTAAATAATCATAATAAACAGATCAAGGCCGGAAAATGGTAGTCAAATGATGCAACAACACCAGCTTTGACGATATTTTCACCTACTGCGGTTTCATTGGCATCCAATCACCAAGCCTATTGCTGGCCATATTAAATATCTGTATTGATGTTCCCCACGGATATAATATTTAACCCTGCTTGACTTATTTAAATCACCAAGCAAGAATCAGCTGGAACATAATATTTTTCTCTGACTCGACGTGGTAACTCCTATGAATGAATTTTTAAAGGTACTGCTTAATATCCGCAGTCTGCGTGCGACCTGCCGCGAGCTTTCTCTGGAACAACTGGAAGAGGCACTGGAAAAACTCTCTACTATCGTTGCTGAGCGTCAGCAGGATGAAGCTGCCGAGCGTCAGGCCCGTGAAGAGCATCTGCGTAAAATTAACGAATATAGCGAAATGCTGAAAGCCGCCGGTATTGACCCGGCAGAATTGGTAAGCGCTGTCGCTACCAACCCCGGCAAATCAGAAAAAGCCAAGCGGGCGCCACGTCCTGCCAAATATCGCTATCAGGATAATGGCGTAGAGAAAACCTGGACCGGCCAGGGCCGTATGCCTTCGGCTATTGCCAGCGCAGTGGCAGCAGGCAAATCACTGGAAGACTTTGCTATCTGATCTCAATCTCGTTGCTAATAAAAAACCTCGCCAAGGCGAGGTTTTTTATTGCCGCTTAAATGTGACATATCAGATAGCCGATTGCGGGCGATCTGCTGCCTTGACCCACAGCACTTCACGATCCCCTGCTACGCAGATGAGATAGCGGGCAACGGTAAAGAACCAGTCACTCATCCGGTTCAGATAGGGCAGCACCTCGGGATTGACCCGCTCTTCCCGGCTCAATGTCAGCAGCAAGCGCTCGCAATGACGCACCAGAGTACGCACCACATGTGCTTGCGCCGCGGCATGGGAACCACCGGGCAATATAAATTGGCGCAGCGGTGGCAATGGCTCACTATAACTATCTATCTGCTGTTCAAGGCGAGTGGTCCAGGCGGCATTAACCTGCCAAATCGATTCATTCTGGGCGTCACTGGAGAATGCCAACTCCCCCCCCAGATCAAACAACTCCTGTTGCAACAGCTGTAAATCAGCCAATAAACCGATCTCTTGCGACGGCACGTCACAAATCAGCAAGCCAATATGGGAGTTGAGCTCATCGATATAACCGTAGGTCTCGACCCGCAAATGATCCTTTGGCAACTGGATACCATCGGCCAGCCGGGTCATGCCCTTGTCGCCCTGCCTCGTATATATTCTCATACCGACATCCTGTTAATAATGGGAATAATCATGGACTCGAGTCCATTGAGTTTGATTTCGTAAGCCAACGCTAGCGTCTGGCCCAATTTATCCGCCGGAAAACCGCTGCGCGCCATCCACACCAGATAGGGCTCGGGAATATCGATGATACGTCGACCCTGATATTTACCGTAAGGCATCTTGTTGGTCAGGGTCAGCAGTACCTGTTCGTCGGATAGCCAATCCATATTAATCGATATCCAGATATTTATGAGTCTGGATTGAGAGTCGCCAGTTACGCGCGATACAGGTATCCATCGCCAATTGGGTGGCCCTTGGCTTCTGGCTGATCGGCTGCAAGGCAATGACCACGTCCGGGCGCAGGGTAGCGGTAGCGAGCAGCGCATCCAGCTCTTCAATATGGTGCTCGGTGGCCACCGGATGCTTGATCTCGTTGGCACGCTCCAGCGCCGAGACCAGCACAGGCAGCCCCCCTTTCATACCGATCTTGGGGGAGACGGTTACCCAAGTCTGCTCATGAGTCTTGATCTCGCTGGTGCCACTGGTTTCAATTTGCACCTGATAACCCGCCGCCAGTAATGCTGACGAGAGTTCGTGCAGATCGTAGAGGCAGGGCTCGCCACCGGTGATCACCACATGGCGCGCCTGATAACCCAGGTCGGTAAAACTCTTGATAATCTGCGCGGTGCTAAGTTGGCTCCAACAATCGGATTCGTTGGAGCGATCCAGCACCGCAGCCTTGCCCACTTCACGAGCCGGATCAACAACCCAGGTATGACGGGTATCGCACCAGGGGCAGCCCACCGGGCAACCCTGCAGGCGAACAAAGATGGCGGGCAGGCCGGTAAAGATACCCTCCCCCTGGATGGTCTGGAAAATCTCGTTGATTGGGTAGTGCATCTCGATCACGGCTTGTTGCAAAAGTCGCGGATTATACCCCAAGCCACGGCAAGACGCAGGCTCACTCTGCGCTTTTCTCACCCAGCCCGGTTTTCTCAAACAGTCTGGCCATGATGCCCGCCTTGTCGGCCAGATAGTTGTTCAGGCCGCGACGGCGCAGTTCACACGCAGGACACGTGCCGCAACCGTCACCGGCAATGCCGTTGTAGCAGGTCAGGGTCTGCTGGCGCACCGTGTCGAGGTGACCATAGTGATCCGCCAGAGCCCAGGTCTCGGCCTTGTCGAGCCACATCAAGGGAGTTTCAAAACGGATGCCGCGATCCAGCCCCAGCGACACCGCCTGATTGAGGGCCTTGACGAACTCGTCACGGCAATCGGGATAGCCGGAGAAGTCGGTCTCGCAGACACCGGTGATCACAGCTTCGGCGCCCACCTGATAGGCATAGATGGAAGCCAGGGTCAGGAACAGGATATTGCGACCCGGCACGAAGGTGTTGGGCAGGCCATTATCCTGCAGCTCGCAGCTGACCGGGATGTCGTCACGGGTCAGGGCAGAGACCGCCAGCTCATTGAGCAGCGTCACATCCATCACCTTGTGGGCGGCGATCCCCAGAGCACTGCCCAGACGACGCGCGGTGTCGATCTCTTCCCGATGGCGCTGGCCATAGTCGAAGGTGATGGCGTGCACTTCATCATACTGAGCCAATGCCTGTACCAGACAGGTGGTGCTGTCCTGACCACCGCTGAAAACCACGACTGCTTTTTTCATCTTGATAACTCCTTCAAATGTCACGCGCGGCGGCCTTCGGCAAAGTCCTGCCACTGGGTATTCAACCGGTTAAACAGGGTCAGCAAGGGCGCATAGTGCTCCGGCCTCCCCTCCCACCGGGACAAGAGGTGATAGCCCGCCTCTATGGTAGAGAGGGCATCGGGAAAGGGTTTCTTGCGAATGGCATATTGACCGGCAATGGCACCAATGCCGATGCGGGGCAAGCGGGCCAGTGCCGGGTTGCTCTGCAACATGCGATAGGCTTTGCGCCAGGTGCCGTCGAGCAAGATAAAGACGATGGACGTTTTGCCAGAGGATTCACTCTCCCGCTGTTGGCGAAGATCGGTCAGCGAAATGGCATCCTCATCCGGCCAGAGTAGATAGCAGCGACGGGAAGGATCTGCAAGCAACCCATTGAGCCACTCATCGCGGGAAAAGTCCTCCCCCACATGGATCTCGCACTGTTGCAAAGAGGCCGCCAGCAGCGCCGCAGTCCCCTTGGGATGTGCCACCTCGTTGGGGTGCTGCAAGATGTAGAGGGGCGTGTGATTGTCAACCGGCACAATATAATCGCACAGGCAGGCTTTGAGGGCTCGGGTGCAACGTGTACAGTATCGACTGTTCTTGTCGTTGGACTGTTTCATGTTGTCAGACAAATCTGGATTGCTCTGGGTTATCACGCTCTCTCTCACCAGCTTGCTACTCTTCTTTACCGTTCCCAATCTTCAGCTCTCCTTCGATCGGCCCTTGATCGCCGGGGGCGAAGGGTGGCGGATCATAACAGGCAATCTGGCTCATACCAATCTGTGGCACCTGCTGCTCAATCTGGGCGGCCTCGCCATCCTCTATAGCCTGTTTCGCGACTATCTGGGTGGGGCTCGCCTGCCGCTGCTGATGTTGCTGCTCTGGCTGGCAGTGGGCTTGGGGATCTGGTGGTGGTGCCCGCAGACCCAGTGGTACATGGGACTATCCGGCTCGCTGCATGGTCTGTTTGTCTGGGGGGCAATGCAGGATATCCGCCACGGACGCCGCACGTCGGGCTGGCTACTGTTGGCAGGGATGGGGCTCAAGCTGGCGATGGACTTCTACAACGCAGGAGAGAGCCCGATATCCACCCTGATCAATGCCAGGGTACACATCGGCTCTCATCTTATCGGGGCCGGTGCAGGCCTGTTGCTCGGCCTGCACCGCGTATCACTGAGTGAGCCTGTTACGCACCAGCCAGCTCGGCATTGATGCTGGCCAGCATGGCGGCCGGATCGGCAGCCTGCGTAATGGGGCGACCGATAACCAGATAATCGGACCCCTCCTCGACCGCCGCTTTCGGTGTCATCACCCGGCGCTGATCCCCGGCCGCTGAACCGGTCGGGCGAATACCCGGGGTCACCAGCTTGAAATCTTCGCCCAGCAAGGCTTTAAGCTCATGGGCCTCGTTGGCAGAGCAGACAACCCCATCCAAGCCAGATGCCTTGGTCAAGGTAGCCAGCCGGATCACCTGCTCGGCAGGGCTCACATCCAGACCAAGAGGGATCATGTCGGACTGCTCCATGCTGGTCAGTACGGTCACCCCGATCAACAATGGCGCCTTGTCGCCATAAGGCAGCAGCGCCTCTTTGGCGGCACGCATCATCCGCTCACCACCACTGGCATGCACGTTGACCATCCAGACACCGAGCTCGGCACTGGCTGCCACGGCTTTGGCAACGGTATTGGGAATATCGTGAAATTTCAGATCCAGAAAGACATCGAATCCCTTGGCCACCAGCTGGCGTACAAACTGCGGGCCAAACAGGGTAAACATCTCCTTGCCTACCTTGAGACGGCACTGGGCCGGAGAGATACGTTCAACGAACGCTAAGGCATCTGCCTCGTGCTGATAATCCAGCGCTACCAGTACTTTGGGATCTTGCATCTCACATCCTATTGCTTGTTATTCACCGTCCAGACCACGGATCGGCTTGATGGAACCCCACTGGCGACAAGACGGGCACTGCCAGAACAGCGAGTGAGTGGCAAAGCCGCACTGCCGACACTTGTGGGTTGACTTGATTTTGATCTGCTCGCCGACCAGCTGTTGCAGCAGTTCGAGGCTCTCCTTGGCAGGCCCCTCCTCCGCACTGGCCAGTTGAAAACCCACCAGCTGGTAAAAACCTTTCATCGAGGGATGACGACGCAGCTGACGCAACACCAGCGAACGGGCCTGGCTCAGGCCATCACGCTCTTCAACCAGCTTGGCAAGGGCCAGGGTCACGCTGACACCGGCGTGATCTTCCACTGCCTTCTCAAGCAGCGGGATCAATGCGGGCGTGCGCCCCAACTGCTGATAGCACTCGAGCAATTTGGGCATTGCCTCGGAGGCAAAGTCGATATCCTGCTCGAACACCCGCAGCAGCTCCTTGCTGGCCTGCTCATACTCCCCCTCTGCCATGGCGAGCTCAGCGAGGCGCAAACTGGCCCGGGCACATGCCGGATTGATATTGAGCGCCCGTTTGAGCTTGGCCAGCCCCTCCCCTTTATTGCCCTCACGCAGCGCGATCTCGGCCTGTTCGCAATAGAAATGGGAGATGGGGTCGGCCAGCTTCTTGCCCTGGAATTTTTGCAGACGAACCGCCACATCGATGGCCTTGTCCCAATCCCGCAGTTGCTGATGGATGATCAACAGCTGTGCCAGCGCAGTCTCTTCATAGTCGCTGTCATCACACAGCTCATTCCAGAGCGCTTCCGCTCGGTCGAGCAGACCAGCAGCCAAAAAGTCGCGCGCAAGCTCCTGCAGGGCAAGTTGTCGCTGCTCCCGGGTCAGCTGGCGGGTTACCAGGTTCTGGTGGATCTTGATGGCACGATCGACCTCCCCACGCTGGCGAAACAGGTTGCCGAGGGAGAGGTGTGTTTCGATGGTTTCACTGTCCACCTCAAGCAGCTGGATAAAGAGATCCACCGCCTTGTCGGATTCATCGGACAGCAAATAGTTGAGGCCCGCCACATACTGGCGGGAAAACTGGTTACTCTGTTTTTGGGTGTCCTGGCGAACACTCCTGCGACCCATGTACCAACCATAACCGGCGGCGATGGGCAACAGCAGGAAAAGCAGTTCAAGCATTGAGGAACATTATTCCTTACCCGATGACCGGGCCAGCTCCAACTCGCGGGATTGACGACGCATGGTGCGGTTGAGGGTGCGGTTTTGCATTTTCAGGCGCAGGAACAGCAGGCCGAATACCAGCCAGCCCAGCAAAAAACCGCCAGCGAAGAAGAAGCCCAACAGCATGGCAAGCGAAAACTCACCCTGAGCGATCAGGTAATTGAACTGAACCAGCTGGCCATTTTGTGAGCCCAGCGCCAGGGTCAGAACAAACACCAGCACCAGCGGAATGAGGGCCAAAATACGCTTCATAAGAGCTCCCTGTCAGTATCTAATGAGAGGCTGATTATCCTTAAAATCGCAGGCAGACTCTAGAGTGAATGGGAAAAGAGTTTAAGAAACAAGACGATTGGCACAGGAATCGGTGCCAAAAAGAAAAAAGGCATACCCGAGGTATGCCCATTTCTGCATTATTCAATGATGTTGACGCGCTCGCGCAACTCTTTACCAGGTTTGAAGTGCGGGACATATTTCCCGGTCAGTTCAACCTTGTCCCCAGTCTTGGGGTTGCGGCCCACACGGGGCGCACGATAGTGCAGTGAAAAACTGCCAAATCCGCGGATTTCAATCCGGTCGCCGTTTTGCAAGGTCGACGCCATCTGCTCAAGGATCTCCTTGATGGCGGCTTCGACATCCTTGGCCGGCATATGCATGCGGCTGGCTGCCAGTTGTTCGATGAGATCTGATTTGGTCATAACGTTAAATCTCCTTCCCCGATCACATGCAATATTCATTTTGCCAGGATAAAAAAGGGCGGCGCAATGCCGCCCTTTTCTTGCATCAAGGATTACTCACCCTTGGCGGCTTTGAACGCTTCCATCATAGCATTGCTGAACACAACTTCTTCTTGCTGGTTCAGGTTATCGATAGCAACACGCTCATCAGCCTCGTCCTTAGCACGGACAGACAGGCTTACAGTGCGGTTCTTACGATCAACGCCCATGAATTTAGCTTCAACTTCGTCACCAACAGACAGCACCAGAGTGGCGTCTTCTACACGGTCACGAGCAGCGTCGGAGGCACGCAGGTAGCCTTCTACGCCATCAGCCAGTTCGATAACGGCACCTTTGGCATCAACCTCGGTAACCTTACCCTTCACGATAGCACCTTTCTTGTTGTCAGCCAGGTACTTGTTGAACGGGTCTTCTTCGATCTGCTTGACACCCAGGGAGATGCGCTCACGCTCCGGATCCACTTGCAGAACAACGGCTTCGATCTCGTCGCCTTTCTTGAATTCACGCACGGCTTCTTCGCCCTGGTTGTTCCAGGAGATGTCAGACAGGTGAACCAGGCCGTCGATGCCGCCATCCAGACCGATGAAGATACCGAAGTCAGTGATGGACTTGATCTTGCCGGAAACACGGTCGCCTTTGGCGTGAGTTTCGGCAAACAGCTGCCACGGGTTGGATTTGCACTGCTTCAGACCCAGGGAGATACGACGACGCTCTTCGTCGATGTCCAGAACCATCACGTCAACCACGTCGCCAACGTTAACAACTTTGGACGGGTGGATGTTCTTGTTGGTCCAATCCATCTCGGATACGTGTACCAGGCCTTCAACGCCTTCTTCGATTTCAACGAAGCAGCCGTAGTCGGTCAGGTTGGTCACGCGGCCAGACAGACGGGTGGTCTCCGGGTAACGCTTGGCGATAGCAACCCAGGGATCTTCGCCCAGCTGCTTCAGACCCAGGGATACACGGGTACGCTCGCGGTCGAACTTCAGAACCTTGACAGCGATCTCGTCGCCAACGTTGACGATTTCGGAAGGATGCTTAACGCGCTTCCACGCCATGTCTGTGATGTGCAGCAGGCCGTCAACACCGCCCAGATCTACGAATGCACCGTAGTCGGTCAGGTTCTTGACGATACCCTTAACTTCTTGACCTTCTTGCAGGTTAGCCAGCAGGCTTTCGCGCTCGGAGGTGTTCTCGGTCTCGATCACGGCACGACGGGAAACAACAACGTTGTTGCGCTTCTGGTCCAGTTTGATGACTTTGAACTCGAGTTCTTTGTTTTCCAGGTGAGCGGTGTCACGGATCGGACGCACGTCAACCAGAGAACCCGGCAGGAAGGCACGGATGCCGTTCAGTTCAACGGTGAAACCACCCTTGACCTTGCCGTTGATGATACCGATAACGGTAGCTTGCTCTTCGTAAGCCTTCTCAAGCTGCAGCCAGGCTTCGTGGCGCTTGGCTTTTTCGCGGGACAGCTTGGTTTCGCCGAAACCATCTTCGATAGAGTCCAGAGCCACGTCAACGGTGTCGCCGACGTTGATTTCCAGCTCGCCCATGGCGTTCTTGAATTCTTCAGCCGGGATAGCGGACTCGGATTTCAGACCGGCGTCAACCAGTACGAAACCGTTCTCGATAGCAACGACAGTACCCTTGACGATGGAACCTTGACGGGTTTCAACGGCGTTCAGGGACTCTTCAAAGAGTTGAGCAAAAGATTCGATCATTGTTTATGTCACAAATGAAACATCCACTTGCAATCCGGCACAAGCGGGGCTGTTTTAAATAATCTGCGCCATCCTTGGTGCAGACGACCGGATGTCAGCTTGCGCTGGCATCACCAAGTTGTTGCTCTGCATAGGCGAGTACTGTTGCCAGCACTTCATCTATGGTCATGGAGGTAGAATCTACCACCAGAGCATCTTCTGCCGGTTTCAGGGGTGCAGTAGCGCGATTTCTGTCGCGATCGTCACGTTCCCGAATCTCGGTTAAAAGACGCTCAAAGTTAACATCAAAGCCCTTATCTTGCAACTGCTTATAGCGACGCTGGGCCCGTTCTTCGGCACTGGCGTCGAGGAAAATCTTCACCTCGGCCTCGGGGAAAACAACTGTGCCCATGTCACGACCATCGGCAATCAGACCCGGGGCCTGACGAAATGCCCGCTGACGGCGCAGCAAGGCTTCGCGCACACGGGGGAAGGCGGCGATTTTACTGGCTGCATTACCCACTTCTTCGGTGCGGATGGTGCGGGAGACATCTTCCCCTTCCAGGATAACCTTGACCAAATCGCCCTCAACCTGAAATTGCACATCCAGATTGGCAGCCAGCGGCACCAGTGAGGCTTCACTGTCCAGCTCTACATCGTGATGCAGGGCGGCCAAGGACAACACCCGATAGATGGCGCCCGAGTCCAGCAAGTGCCAACCCAGCTTCTCAGCAAGCAGCTGACACAAGGTGCCTTTACCTGCACCACTGGGGCCATCAATTGTCATTACGGGGGCCATCTGAGGCATAACTTCTCTCCTGCACTGTGTTGCTCCCATCCCGAAGGGGTGGGTTAATGGGCGCCGATTATACCCGAATGTGGTGAGCCTGGCAGTCATCAATCCGCACAAAGGGCCAAAACCCCGACGGACAGCTGTGCTTGTATCTCATTTGGAGATTTCATTAAGCAATGCAGGGACTTGTTCTTATGGTCGTTCCTGACAAGGCGCGCTAAACTGGCCCCCTTTTTTGAGCCGTTAGTAGTAAGGAGCAACCTATGAGCAGCGTTACCCTCGTGGCCCAATCCAAATTGCCAACCCCTTGGGGCACCTTCACGCTGGTAGGTTTTCAGGAAACCGGCACAGGCAAAGATCACGCCGCACTGGTGATGGGCGACATTACCGGTGAAGAGCCCGTGCTGGGCCGGATCCACTCAGAGTGCCTGACCGGCGACGCCCTGTTCAGCTTGCGTTGTGACTGCGGTTTCCAGTTGCAGGCGGCCATGGAGAATATCGCCAAAGCCGGTCGTGGCGTATTGCTGTATGTGCGTCAAGAGGGTCGTGGCATCGGCTTGCTCAACAAGATCCGCGCCTATCACCTGCAGGATCAGGGTGCCGATACCGTGGAGGCCAACGTGGCCCTTGGTTTTGCCGCCGACATGCGCGATTACACCATCTGCGCCGATATGCTCAAGCAGCTTGAAGTCAAGTCTCTCAAACTGATGACCAACAACCCGCGCAAGATGAAAGCGATGGAATCCTTCGGTATTCCGGTGGCCGAACGGGTACCGTTACAGGAAGGGCGCAATCCACACAACGAGTTCTATCTGTCGACCAAGGCCAACAAGCTGGATCACATGCTGAAGAAGTGAGCCTGCGTTGACGAACGTCAGATAGTCAAACGCCTCCCATTGGGAGGCGTTTTTCTTGGGATGACCACTACAACCCAAGCTATCTAAGTGGCACGGTCAGATTGGCCAGCAGAGCTTCAAGCTCTTCGCCAGTGCGGGCAGCACAGTATTGTTCGACCCGCTCGCGGGTCAATTGCGGCGCGAGACGTTCAATCAGATCGTAGAGATAGCCGCATAAAAATGCCCCTCTGCGCAACCCGATAGCGGCCACACAGCCTGGTAGCCAGGGCGCCGTTTTGAGCACCAGATCGCCATCGCGCTGGGGCTCCCAGGCAAAGGTTGCCATCACCCCTATACCCATCCCTTGTCTGACATAGGTCTTGAGCACATCGCTGTCGCTCGCACAGCAGGCGATCCGGCTCTCGGCATGAGCGCAATCAGTGCCATGAGCTGTGGAGAGAGCCCTTCCATCGGTCACCAATGCAAACTCCACCAGCTCAGCCGGAGTCAGCGATGTTGCTTTGGCCAACGGATGATCCTTGGGTAGCACCAAGCCCCGTTGCCACTGAAAAGAGGGGAGCATCAGC
This sequence comes from Aeromonas sp. s13, assembly GCF_040907905.1. Taxonomy (NCBI): domain Bacteria; kingdom Pseudomonadati; phylum Pseudomonadota; class Gammaproteobacteria; order Aeromonadales; family Aeromonadaceae; genus Aeromonas; species Aeromonas sp. s13. The sequence goes on from NZ_JBFOCS010000056.1 coordinate 38,999, forward strand.
AGATCGCTCCCCTCCTCCGGTTCATCCGCCAGCAGCAGATCGGCAGCGCCATCATGCACGGCTGCGCGGCACTGCGCCGCACTCCCCTGCATCACAGTTACGGCAACTTTGGGGAAGCGGGCCATGAATCCCTTGAGGATGGTGGGCAGAATATAGCGAGCTTGCAGATGAGTGGCGGCAATGGTGAGGGTTCCCTGCTCCGGATGCACATGCTGCCTAGCCATTACCTTGATGGTGGCGACCTTGTCCAGCACCTCCGCGGCCACTTTGATCACATCCCGACCGATGGGAGTGATTTGGGTCAAGTGTTTGCCGCTGCGCTCGAAGATCTGGATCCCCAGCTCATCCTCCAGCATCCGCACCTGTTTGCTGATCCCGGGCTGGGAGGTAAAGAGGCTCTCGGCGGTGGCCGACAGATTCAGCCTGTGGTTCGCCACCTCGACGATATAGCGCAATTGCTGCAATTTCATGGTGTAGCCCTCAAGCGAACCCACCGTTAATAGTAACAAACTTTCAGCAATGACCCGCCGCCATCAGGCCGGGCGCTCCTTGAGTAGGAAATCACGCAAGGCACGGTTGGCCATGGAGAGCGGATCGCCACGCCGCCACGCCACGCAGAGATCGAGATAGATAGGCGGGTCGAAGGGCACGCCACTCAGATCCGGCTCCTCTTCCAGCACCATCCGCAAGAAGGTGGTCACCGCAAAACCTTGCCGCACCACCGCCTTGAGCAGAGGGATAAGATTGCTCTCGAAGGCGATATCGGGTTCAACGCCCAGGCTCTGGGCTAGCGCCTCCATATGCTCCCGGTGGTAAAAACCACGGCGAAACAGCGCCAGCTCCTGAGCGAAAAACTGCGAGAGGGTGACGGCCGATGCGCCACGCAAGGGGTGATCGTCCCCCACCACCATCAACATCTCTTCGCTCAGCAGATGTGCCCCCTCGATGGCGGGGGGGAGATCACTGGTGATGAGAATGGCCAGATCGAGGGAGCCATCCACCATCCGGCTGAGCAGCTCACGGGTGCCGGCCTCTTCGACCCGGATCTTGAGGCCGGGATAGCGATGCTTGAAGGCCATCAGACGAGGGGGGAAATAGTAGGAGCCCATCATGTAGGGGATCCCGATCCGCACCTCCCCCCGCTCCAACCCCTTGAGCTCGGCCATCTCGGCCTCGGCCTGATGCATCTGCAGCAACAAACGCTCGGCATGGCGACAGAGCACCTCTCCCTCAGGGGTGAGCCGTACCGCCCGGTCCTGCCGATCAAACAGCCGCAACTCGAGCTGCTGCTCCAGTTTGGCAATGGCCATGCTGATGGCCGGTTGTGCCACATGCAGACTGTTGGCTGCCTTGGTAAATGAGCCGGCATCCCTGACCGCCAGCAGATAGGTGAGCTGTTTCAGATCCATGTATCAATTCATCTTATAAGATGGATAACTTAAATATATTATATTTATAACCGCAAGGACTCTACCCTGACCAAAAGTAGTCAGGACAATACGCAATGATTGAAGTTGGAAGTCGCGAGTGGATACGTGCAACCCTGGCCCTCAGCCTGGGATCTTTTCTGGTGTTTTTGAACCTCTACCAGACCCATCCCCTGTTACCCCTGCTCGCCGAGGTCTTCTCGGTCAACTCCCTCTCGGCCAGCTGGACCCTGGCAGGATGCACTGCTGGCCTCGCAGCCTCCCTGCTGATTTGCGCCAGACTGGCGGATCGCCATGGCCGTCGGCAGGTCATGCTGGGTACCCTCACCCTGGCGATCCTGCTCTCACTGTTGATCCCGCTGGTTGAGCAGTTTGGTTCCCTGCTGTTGCTGCGCATCCTGCAGGGCGCGCTGCTGGCAGGGCTGCCCGCGACCGCGATTGCCTATATGGGGGAAGAGTTCAACAAACGGGCGCTGCTCTCGGCGGTGGGGGTCTATATTGCCGCCAACTCCCTCGGTGGCATTGCCGGTCGGGTGGTCGGCGGTCTGTTGGCGGGCTGGTTTGGCGACTGGCAGCATACCTTTCTGGGGATTGGTGTAATCAGCCTGTTACTGCTGCCGCTGGTCTTCTGGCTGCTGCCCCATCAGACCCGCTTTGTGGCGAGCGCCCCCGTTCGCGGCCAATTTGCTCGCGCCTTGCAGCAACACCTGACCAATCCCTTGCTGGTAGGGGCTTACCTTATCGGGGGACTCAACTTTATGGTGTTTTTGAACCAGTTCAGCTACCTCACTTTCCTGCTGGCCAAGCCCCCCTTCTCCCTGCCCACCCAGTGGCTCGGCATGCTGTTTCTCACCTATCTCTCGGGGACGGTGGCCTCCTCTCTGAGCGGCCGATTTGCCAATCGCTGGGGGGCACAACGTATGCTGCTGGTCGGGATCGCGCTGATGGCCCTCGGGAGTCTGTGGCTGCTGCAGGGCAGTCTGCTCGGGATCCTGAGTGGCTTGCTGATCTCCAGCTTCGGCTTTTTCCTGGCACACGCCTGCGCCAGCGCCTGGGTCGGTCATCATGTCGAACACAACCGCGCCCTCGCCTCCTCCCTCTATCTGGTGGCCTACTATCTGGGAGCCAGTCTGGGGGGACTTTACCTGCACCCCTTCTGGGAGCAGGGTGAGCTGGGCGGTCTGGTCATGGGGATTGAACTGGTCCTCATCCTGACGGCGGGCTTGAGCCTCTGGCTCGGCCGTCTCAAGCAGCGAAGCCGATCGCCACTGCCCGCCCAGCAACCCCACCGACACGGGTAACGGGCTCAGCGCAAACAGGGTCACCCACGAGCAGATAGCGCTCTCGCAACCCAGCACCGACAGATAGCCAAAGGGGTCACACCGGTGACCCCTTTGGCTGCGTTATTCAAGAGCCTGTCAGGCTCGCACCGCATTTAGAGCAGGATCACTCCTGATCGAAATAATCCGCAGGCACCGCGACCACAGCACCGGTCGCCACCTCTTCGGCGATCACCTCAGCCAGCGAGCGCAGATGAAACTTAATCTGTCCGGAGGGCAACATCAGGCCAATATCGGGGTTGCGGGTATCCTGCATGTTGCCGGTTTTGAATGGCAGCTCGGGATAGCGCGCTACCAGATCTTGCAGTGAAGTGACCACCAGCTCGATATGTTCCAGCCCCGCCTGATGGATGCGACCCGGTTTCGGTGCAGCCAGCTCGATACAGGCTACCTGTACCTCACCAGCCAACAGCGGCTGATGCAACTGATAAGTGGCGATGGGACGTCCGCCAATCATACCCTCCACCAGCAAGGAGCCCACCTCAGCCAGCACAGCACATAGCGCGCGGTACTCCTGCAGGGTAGCAGCCCGATAACAGAGGTGATCGACCGTTGGCCGGGAAATTGTGATGCCAGTGGCGGCCAGTTCGGCCAACAGCTGAGAAACAAATGGGGCCATTGGCCCCAGTGTGGAATCGAGTGGGTGGGACATGCTTACCATTTCTTCTTGGGTTGAAACAGGACATCGAGCTCGTCGGCTTCCTTGTCCTTGATGTTTTGCAGATCCTGGGCGCTGTTTTGCTGCTGCAGCTCTTCAAGCTCCTTGAGCCCCTGACGCATATCCTCTTCACGGGCCAGCAAATAGGGATCCTTGTCGCCCACGCTCGCCATGGCCGACAGACCCTTGGTATAGAGCTGGCGGCATGTACCATATTGGCCTTGAATGCGGGCATCCATCGCCCGCTTGACCAGATTGGAGATGTTGATCTTGAGCTGCATCAGCTCGAGGCGGCGCTCTTCCTGGGCAAACCCCTGAGGGTCAATCTTGCCCTTGTTGTGCTCGACCCGCAGCACGGCCCGCATCTTCTTGACTAGCTGCAGCATCTGGATCGCCTGACGATCGGACTCAGGGGTTTTGAATTGTCCCTCATCCTGCACGCTGTAGTTCTCCTGCACATTCTTGATCTGGGTCTGCACATCGACGATGCGTTGCTTGATCTGATTGTTCGGCATCACCTGGGCGATGGCGCGATAGGCATCGAGGATCCGGTGCTGCAACAGCAACACCATGTTCTTGGAGAAAGGCACCAGATTGACGTTCAGCAACACCTCTTCGGTCTCGTCAGCCACCGTCTTGTGTCTGGCAACGGCGTGACGCTTGTCCGCCTCTGCCTTCTGCTTATATTGCTGCACCACGTTATAGGCGATAACCAAAAACAGGAGTGCGCCAATAGACAGCAATACCAAAGTTAAAATCATAGGATGTCCAAACCCCTGTTCCTATCCAATTGCGTGATCCTACAACAGCTTACCCACTTAAGGTAGCCTGCAGATCCCCCCTTGCCCACGATTTGTCACCAAGCTGTGCCCCCGGTCTCAGGGAGAGATTGCAGGATCAGGGGATGATGACCATGACGGTCACCTCCCCATAGTATCGCCCATCAGCGCCATTACTTAAGGTTAAAGCCCCGCGATTGCAGGAATCCCAGCATGAAAGGGCGGGACTCCTTGCCCAGAATGGCGCGGATCTGGCCGCTCCAGGTCTGCTGCTTGTTGTTGCTGCTGCGGGCCTGATAGTAGTCCGCGATCTGCTGATCGTACCGGGCCAGCAGGTCGCGATCCAGCTCGTGCTGGTAGCGCTCCTGATGCACCACCAATCCCCTGGGCAGACGGGGTTTCTGCTCCGGCTGCTGAGCAGGATGACCAAGGCAGAGGCCAAACAGCGGGATCACCTGATGGGGCAAGCCGAGCAGTTCGCTCACCTCGGCCGGATGGTTGCGAATGCCGCCGATATAGACCCCGCCCAGCCCCAGCGACTGCGCCGCCAGCAAGGCGTTTTGCGCCATCAGGGCGCCGTCGATGGCTCCGATCAGCAACTGCTCCGCATAGCCGGTCTGGGCCTCGGGCACGATCTGGGTGTGGCGGTGGTAATCGGCGCAGAAGACCAGAAACTCGGCCGCCTGCACCACATAGGGTTGATTGCCCGCCAGCATGGCCAACTGCTGACGCGCCTCGGGCTCGCAGACTCGCACAATACTGGTCACCTGCAAAAAGCTCGAGGTTGAGGCGGACTGGGCGGCGGCGAGAATGGCATCCAGCTGCTGCGGGGCGATCGGCTCGGCAGTGAACTGACGAATGGAGCGATGGGAAAGGATAAGATCGATGGTCTGATTCATGGCACCTCCAAAATGAGGTAACACCATAGCGAAAAAAACGAGGGAGCCCAAGGCTCCCTCGCACACCCAGCTTAAGGGGCCGGATAGACGTAAGGGGCTTGCAACCCGAGCGGGAATCCGAGCGCCCAGTAGAGCAGCAGGAAAATCGTCCAGCTCACCAGGAAGGCCAGCGAGTAGGGCAGCATCATGGAGACCAGAGTACCGATCCCGGTGCTCTTCACATACTGCTGGCAATAGACCACCACCAGCGGGAAGAAGACCATCAGCGGGGTGATGATGTTGGAGGCGGAATCCCCGACCCGATAGGCCGCCTGGGTCAGCTCGGGGGAGATCCCCACCGCCATCAGCATGGGTACCAGGATCGGACTGATCAACGCCCACTTGGCCGAAGCCGAGCCCACCACCAGATTGACGCTGGCGGTGAGCAGGATCATCCCGACGATGGTCACCTCACCGGGCAGCGCCAGCGCATGGAGCACTTCGGCACCGGAGAGGGCCAGCAGGGTGCCCAGATTGGAGTCACCAAACGCCTTGATAAAGAGCGCACAGAAGAAGGCCATCACCATGTAGGAGCCCATCTTGTTCATGGTGGCCGACATGGCATCGATCACATCCTTGCCACTCTTGAAGCTGCCTGCGACAAAGCCGTAGACAATCCCGGGCAGGATAAAGAGCAGGAAGATGAGCGGCACAATGGACTTCATCACCGGCGCGGCAAAGGTGGTCAGGGAGCCATCGGCAGCACGCAGCGGTGAATCGCTCGGGGAGAGCGCCAGCGCCAGCAGCACGATAGCCGCCAGCATGGCAAACCCGGCCCAGTTGAAGGCCCGGCTCTCTTGCGCGCTGTAGCGCCCCATCTCGTCGGCACTCTCCAGATCCTCGTTGAGCGCCACATGCTTGAGGCGCGGCTCCACCACCTTTTCGGTGATGAACCAGCCGACGCAGATGATCAGCAACGAAGAGGCACCGGTAAAGATGATATTGCACAGGGTGTTGACCATGTAGTCAGGATCGAGCAACTGAGCGGCGGACTGGGTAAAGCCCTGCAGCAGCGCATCCCCGCCGGAGGGCAGGAAGTTGGCGGCAAAACCGCCGGAAACGCCGGCAAAGGCAGCGGCGATCCCCGCCAGCGGATGGCGTCCGGCAGCGTGGAAGATGATGCCACCGATGGGGATCACCAGCACATAACCCGCATCTGCGGCGGTGTGGCTGACGATCGCTACCAGGATCAGCATGGGAGTGAGAAAACGGGCAGGCGTCACTTTGAGCAACTTTTTCAGACCGGTATTGATAAAACCGGACTGCTCGGCCACCCCGACCCCGAGCATGGCCACCAGTACGATGCCCAGCGGGGCAAAGCCGGTAAAGGTCGTGACCATGGTGGAGAGAAACTCGGCCAGACCGGCACCGGTCAGCAGGTTGTTGACCACTACCGCCTCACCGGTACGGGGGTTGACCAGATCAAACTGGAATTGTGACAACACCCAGGAGCCGACCCAGACGATCAGCAAGGCGTAGAGGAACAGCATGGCGGGGTCGGGTAATTTGTTCCCGGCTTTCTCGACGCCATTGAGGAAACGGTTCAGCCAACCTTTGGGAGGGCTGGCCGGACGGTCATTGACAGCAGCATGACTCATTATTGCGATACTCCTTTCCCTAGAAACGAGGTCGCATGCTAGCAATTCCAGTCAATCCGTCTCATGACCGATCGCAAAAGAATGATTAATTTTGATTAAATATTGCGGAATAAAATCCCAAGTTGTGGCCTAACGCACACTTGTTACTCTGCCATCACGGCATCTAGCAGTGGATAACGCCCGACCTGGCACTCCACCACAAAACCGCTCGCCTCGACTTGCGCCACTGTAAGCGGCTTGCTGAACAGATATCCCTGGAACACATGGCACCCCTGGGTCTGCAGGGCGGCCAGCTCGTGAGGCTCCTCCACCCCTTCCGCCATGATCCCCAACCCCAGATTGGTAGCCATGGCCGCAGTCGCCCGGATCACCGGCAAGTTGAGACCGACCACGAAGGAGCGATCCAGCTTGATGTTATTGATCGGCAACCGGTTGAGATAGGCCAGCGAGGAGTAGCCGGTACCGAAATCGTCGATGGCAATCTTGATCCCCTGCTCGCTCAAATCGTCGAGAATGCCGAGGCACCCCTTCATATCGAGCATCAGCACGGTTTCGGTCAGCTCCAGCGTCAACAGGGAGGCATCCACCCCGTGCAGCTCCAGCTGCTGGCGAACTTGCCCGGGCAACGCCGACGATAGCTGGAAACCGGAGAGGTTGACGGAGACCGGCACCCGCTGATGGAAGCGCTTCTGCCAGCTGGCGACTTGTGCCAGCGCAGTGGAGAGCACCCAGCTGCCGATCTCGCGGATCAGCCCCATCTCTTCGGCAAGCGGGATAAATTCCACCGGCGAGACATGGCCGAGCACCGGGTTGTACCAGCGCAGCAGTGCCTCGTAACCGATCAGACGCCGTTTGGCGGCATCGACCTGCGGCTGGTAACAGAGGCTCAGCTCCTGACGGCCGATGGCCTTGGCCAGAAACTGTTTGAGATTGAGCTTGCGCTGCAGGGTCTGTTGCATGCTGGGGGTGAAACGCTGCCAGCGCAGCCGCCCCATCTGCTTTGCCTGATACATGGCCATATCGGCACGGGTGATGAGGTTGTCCCCGTCATCCGCATCATCGGGATAGATGGCGATACCGATACTGCCGCCGATGGTCACCTCCGGCAGCCCGCTCAGTTGCAGCGGCTTGGTCATCTGGGAGAGCATCTGATCGGCCACCTCTTGCGCCCGATCCCCCTGATTGCCCAGCGGCACCAGTGCTGTGAATTCATCGCCACCGAGGCGAGCCAGCTCCACATCCCGCGGGCAAATCTGTTTGAGGCGACCGGCGACCCGCTCCAGCAGGCGATCTCCCGCCTTGTGGCCGTAGTTGTCGTTGACCAGCTTGAAGTTGTCCAGATCCATGAACACCAGCGCGAAACGCTCCCCCAGCCCGCAATAGGCCTCAAGGGATTTCATCAAGCCATACCGATTGAGCAGGCCGGTCAGGGAGTCGTGCCAGGCGAGGTGGCGATGCTCCAGCTCTTCGAGTTTGCGATCGGTAATATCCCGCATGGTGAGCAGAATGCGAGCACCCTGCTGGATATAGCGGAACTGATACTGGAACCAGCGCATCCCCTTTAGGGTACGGCACTCCCCCTCGGTCACCACTTCATCGAGACGGGAGAGCTTCTGGTAGAAGCTGTCATCATTGCCGGAGAAAACCTGGGAGAGCTTGGCGATCTGGTGGCCGAAACACATTTCGAAGTGATAGTTACCACTCTCGAACACACCATGGCTATCGAACAGGCAGGCCAGGGTATCGCCGGTTGCCAGCGAGGACTCCTGATAGAGGGTATCGGAGTCGAGCACCGCTTCGGTCATCATCATCAGACGGCCAGCCAGTTGAATACCGGAAAGGCGCAGATAGATCTGCTTCTTGACCCCCTTTGGGGAGAGGGTCCACCACTCGTTATAACTGCGCCCCTGCTGAAAATCACCCAGATAGCGCTGCAGCAGCAGATCGATGGCGGTTGCCATATCGGCAGAGAAGTCGCGGGAGCAGAGTTCGTCGAGAGACGTCGCCTCCCACACGGAGAGCGCGGCGCTGTTTGCCCAGAAAATATGGTGATGCTCGATGTCATAAACCCAGATCGGGGTATGCAGAACATCCATCGTCTTCAGTAACCGTTCGTCAAGCGTATTCATCTGGTCAAGGTCATTCATGCTGGATGGTCACTGGTTAACCGGAAAACAGATCTGGCAAACCGCTAGCTGCAGAATGCAAGGTGCAAATACCTCTCGGCCATTATCCCTTTTCACATAGCCAAGAGCGGACAAAACTATTTCAGATATCAACAACAGGGCAGCCTGTACGGCGATACTACAAAGGACTCAGCCAAGGACCCTGTTAATCCAGGCAAATCATATAGTCGATTTTTAACTTTTTTCCCCAGTAAAAACAAGCACTAAGAGCTATCCACTCGAGACCTTGAAAGAGCAATTGCATATTTGCTGCGACAAATTTGTTATTAACATTTAAATCAATGGCAGAAATAGTCATCACTCTCTGTCACAAAGCTTCCATTAATTAACCAAGCGGATGGATAAACAGCCAAAAAAACGCCAAAACGGACAAAAATAGTTCACTAAGGCGGAATTGATATACCCCAAATTCATTTTTCAACAGGCAATGAGCAAAACCAGAATATATGATCTGCATCACATTGGCTGGGGATGGAAAACCACCCCGGCTGAGCACACAGAGCAACCCTGCGCCCTTCCATCAGGTTGCAATATCGGCCTTCGCCCGCGGTTATAGCAGAACACATCAGGGAATATGGCAAACATCTCTGCCGCAACACCATTTGGCATCGTGCCGAAATAATCACCAGCTCGGGGAAACTGAGATGACGGGCGGGTGGAGAACTGGTATCAACAGAAATCGAATCCAGATCAATTAAACGCTGAATTACCCTTGCCAACCCGGAACGCTCTTTTTATGGTTGCCCCCTTGTTACACCCAGAACAGCGTTTATGAAGCACATCGAAGAGTTCTACCTGTTCGTCAAGGTGGTGCAAGAGGGAGGATTCTCCCACGCTGCAGCCGCACTGGGCATGCCAACAGGCACCATCAGTCGACGCATTTCCCAGCTGGAAGAGCAACTGGGTTGCTCCCTGCTACATCGCTCTACCCGCAAGCTCCGCCTTACCGATGATGGCCTCAGATACTACGAACGTCTCTGCACGCCACTCGCGCAAATCGAGCAGGCCACCAGCGAGATCCAGGGTCAAGAGGCCGACATCACCGGGCTTATCCGGATAGCTGCGCCCATCGCACTCTCCAACACCATCCTCATCGATATGCTGGCCGAATTCGGGCTGCACTATCCCGAGGTACAGTTCGATATCACCCAGACCAATGATCACCAGCACCTGTTCGACAATGATCGGGATCTGGTGTTCTTCAACGGTGAGCTGCCCCAGTCGCTGCCCAATGCGATCTGTCTCGGTCATATCGAGTACGGCCTGTTTGCCTCACCACTCTACTTGACCAAGAAGGGCACCCCCTCCCACCCCAACCAGCTGGAAGAGCACGATCTCATCTACTGCTGGCCTCACCAGCACTGGCAGCTGACCGACAAGGATGGCCAGAGCGTCTGCATCAAACGCAGCGCCAAACTGACCGTCAACCAGACCCAGGCCGCGGTACGCGCAGCCCGACGTCATCTGGGGATCGTCAACGCCCCGCTGCACTATCTGAGCAGCTTCCTCCATGACGAGCAGCTGGTGCCGGTACTGACCGACTGGCAAACCGGCAATCGCCCCTTCTACATGTTGTGTTGCCAGCACCAGTTCGCTCCGTTGCGTGTTAAGATGTTCGTTGAATTTGTTGAAAAATACTCAGCACGCTATCGCAATCGGCAGTGGGACAACCAATTTTCACAAGGTGATAGCCTCACCCATTGCATCTGACCGTTAGCGGGCCACACTTATAGCATCCCTTGCCAACAGAGCCTGCCTAACGCCATGAATGTATTGATATGTGATGACTCCGGGTTCGCCCGCAAACAGCTGGCGCGGGCGCTCCCGGCCGACTGGAAAGTCGATTTGCACTACGCAGCCAATGGTCTCGAAGGGATCGAACAGGTGCTGATGGGTCATGGCGATCTCATCTTCCTCGATCTGACCATGCCGGAGATGGACGGTTACGGCGTGCTGGAGACCCTCCAACGGGAGGGTCTACGCAACAAGGTGATCGTGGTCTCCGGGGATATCCAGCCAGAGGCCTATCAACGGGTCATGGGGCTGGGGGCGCTCGATTTCATCAAGAAACCCGCCGCCCCAGAAACCCTGCTCGCCCTGCTCAAAAAGCATGATTTCTGGAGTGCCGCCCCGAGCGGTCAACCAAGCGCCCCCGAGCAGCTGACAAGCGGCGTGGTAGCCGATGCAGGCGTCAAGATCACCCCCGAAATCCGCGATGTCTATCAGGAGCTGGCCAACGTCTCCATGGGTCAGGCAGCCGACTTGCTGGCTCGTCTGCTCAACGCCTTCGTGGTACTGCCTATCCCCAACGTCAACGTGCTGGAAGTATCAGAGTTGCATATGGCCCTCTCGGCCGCTGCGGATTCAGATACCCTCTCCGCCGTCTGTCAGGGGTTTATCGGAGCGGGGATCGCCGGTGAAGCGCTGATCCTGTTCCATGACTCCAGCTTCAAAGATTTGGCCAAGCTGATGAACCATCAGGGGACGCTGGATCGCACCGCCGAACTGGAGCTGCTGATGGATACCGCCAACGTGCTGATCGGCGCCTTCCTGCGCGGCTACGCCAACCAGCTCGACACCCCCTTCAGTCAGGGGCACCCGGTGGTGCTCGGCCAGCACAGACCCATCAACGAGCTGATCAACACTAACAAGAGTCGCTGGCGCCGCACGCTCGCCATCGAGATCAACTACCGGATCCAGGATTACGCGGTGCAGTGTGATCTGCTGCTGCTGTTTACCGAAGATTCCATCGCCACCATGAACAACAAAATCATGCACATGCTCTAGGAGTGACTATGGAAATCCGTGAATTTCATTGGCTGATGAACATAGTCCAGAACCTGGACGTAGGCTTGGTAGTGCTCGACAAGGAGTACAAGGTTCAGGTGTGGAACGGCTTTATGGAGAGCCACAGCGGCCGACTGGCCAGTGACGTGCGCGATGGCGTACTGTTCGAGCTCTTCCCCGATGTGGACAGAGCCTGGTTCGAGCGCAAGGCCAACATGGTCTTCAAGCTCAACAACCGCGCCTTCAGTACCTGGGAGCAGAAGCCCTATCTGCTACGTTTCTCCAACTACCGCCCCATTACCGGCTCGGCCCCCCACATGTTCCAGAACCTGACGCTGGTACCACTGGCCGATTTCGGCGGTCAGGTGACCCACATCGCGGTGATGATCTACGATGCCACCGATGAGGCCATGCTGATGAGCGGCCAGCGGCAGGCTTGAGCTTGCAGCAAATAACAGAGGGCGCCGCGGCGCCCTCTGTTATTTCGGTATGAACAGGTCTTGGTATAACCTCTACCTGACCAGCCGTCTCAACGCGCCCCGAGATACTCGGTGAAGGCGTCGATCACCTCTTCAATATCGTCATCGTTGATCTGCAGATGAGTCACCAGCCGCAGCTCGCCGTAACCGGAGAAGAGGATCCCCCGCTCCTTCATAAAAGCGAGCAGAGGGGCCGATTCCCCCTCACGCAGCCGCAGGAACACCATGTTGCTCTGCACCAGCGAGAGGTCGAGCTCGATGCCCGGCAGTGCAGCCAACCCTTCGGCAAGCCGTTTGGCACGGCGGTGATCATCGGCCAGACGGGTCACGTGCTGCTCGAGGGCAAACAGACCGGCTTGCGCCAGAATGCCCGCCTGGCGCATGCCACCTCCCAGCATCTTGCGTAGGCGGCGCGCACGGGCGATGAAATCGTGGCTGCCCACCAGCAGCGAGCCCACCGGTGCCCCCAACCCCTTGGAGAGACAAATCGAGATACTGTCAAACGGTGCAGCGATCTCCTCGACCGGGGTCTCGCTGGCCACGGCGGCGTTAAAGAGCCGGGCGCCATCGAGATGAAGCTTCAAGCCGCGCTCGGCAACGAATGCCCCCATCTCCTGCAGATAGGAGAGCGGCAGCACCTTGCCGTTGTGGGTGTTCTCAAGGCAGATCAGGCGAGTTTGGACGAAGTGGGCATCATCAGGGGCCAGCGCGGCCTTGATATCATCGAATGCCAGCGTGCCATCGCGCTGCATCGGCAAGGGTTGCAGGGCTACGGAGCCCAGCACGGCACTCCCCTGCGCTTCATAGCGATAGATGTGAGCGGCGTTGCCGAGGATGGCCCCCTCACCGCGCTGACAGTGGCTCATCACCGCCAACAGATTGGACATGGTGCCGGACGGCACAAACAGCGCCGCCTGTTTGCCCAGCAATCTGGCCCCAAAGGCCTCCAGCGCGTTGACGCCCGGATCTTCACCATAGACATCGTCACCGACTTCGGCGTGGAGCATGGCTTGACGCATGGCGTCAGTAGGCTGGGTGACGGTGTCACTTCGTAAATCGATATAGCGCATGAGATCCCTCCTGAAACAGGAGAGTGACGTTAGCCATGCGCCCCTCGCTTGGCAAGGGGCGCATGAGCAGAATGTGAAGCCAATAGACGTCCATAGAACCCGCAGGCGGGATTTACCAGGGCAGCGGCTGACCGTTGAGATCCAGCAGCTGGCCCGATTGAGTCAACGATAACCCCTTGATGAGATTGAGCAGTTTCACAGCCACCTCGGCAGGATCCTGCAATTGCGCCACAGGCAACTCGCTCAGAAAGGGGGTATTCATCGGGGAGTCCATCAAGCCGGGCGCCACCGCCACCACCCCCGCTTGCGGGAAACGCTGCGCCCACTCGAGGGCCAGGGTTTTCACCCCCATGTCGAGGGCCGCCTTGCTCATCCGGTAGCTGTAACGTCCCCCCTCCTGATTGGCGGCGATGGAGCCCGCCAGATCGGAGATGGCGCAGAGCCACAGCGGATGGTCATTGCCCATCAACCGACTGAAACGGGCAGCCAGCGCCAGTGTTGGCCAGGCATTGGCCAGCAGGCTGTCGCACAGCCACTTGGGGTGCACCTCTTCGACCCGCCGCTCTGGCATAAAGCTGACATCGAGCAACAGGCCGATGGTGTTGATTACCACAGTGGGAAGCGGATCGGTGTCGTAGAGGGTAAACAGGGCGTCGAACGAGATGGCGTCCACCTCTTGCAGCGGGAAGAAAGCCCCCATCTCGATCCCTTTTGGATAGGTGCGACCGGCCAGAAGGAAGGACTCCCCCCTTGCCATCAGCTCTCTTGCCAGCGCCGAGCCCAGCGCACCACTTCCGAGGATCAAGTAGCTCATCGCCCATTCCATGGAGAGTTATCTTGCTTAGAGCGTATCAGAATAATCAACCGGCCGTGACACGACCAAAGGGTAATATGCCCCTCATCACACTTCCCCCAGATGGCGACCAAACTCCCGCGCCAGCGCCAAGTCGAGAAAACCGTCCGCTTTCTTGTGGGTGCGCAAAAACTGGTAATAGGCGAGCAGGGTGACCAGTGCCTCCTCATCGGGCAGCCCCACCCCGGGTTGCTTTTCGCCCAGCAGTAGGTGCGCCGCTGCCAGCGCCTCCCTGTCTACCACTTCCGCCTGACGGTAGAGATAACCGCAGCCGGTTGCCAGCCACTCCAGCGAGCAGTTGGCCCCCATGGCGATCTGGTTGGCCCGCGCCAGGCCAGGCTCGGCTCCCTTCAAATATTTGCGGATCAGTGCTTCACTGAGCCCCACCTTGCGGGCAAACGCGCTCACGCTCATCTCCCCGATCAGGCTCTGCAAGCGCTCGGCAAATCCTTCCATCCAACTCTCTCTCCTACTCTGCGATCAGAACCAAAGTTCGAATCATGCCACTGCCCATTATTGCTTTGCCAGCCACATGAGGCCAAGATGCCCGCAGTCATCTATGTTGCACATCGTTTTCGCATCGTGTTTTTCAAGGAGTCAACCATGTCTGTATCCCGTGTCGCCCTGCATCCGCAAGGCCCCACCTTCTCTCGCCTCATCATGGGTTACTGGCGCCTGATGGAGTGGCAGCTCTCTCCGGCCGCTCTGCTCGATCTGATGAAATATCATCTGGATCTGGGGGTCACCACCATCGATCACGCCGATATCTATGGTGGCTACCAGTGCGAAGAGGCCTTTGGTCACGCCCTACGCCTCGAGCCTTCCCTGCGCAGCCGGATGGAGATCGTCACCAAGTGCGGTATCGCCCTCACCGCCAAGCCGGAGCATGCTCTCAACCACTACAACACCGGCAAGGAGCATATCATCGCCAGCGCCGAGGCCTCGCTGCGCAAGCTCGGCACCGACCATCTGGACCTGCTGCTGATCCACCGCCCGGATCCCCTGATGAACGCAGATGAAGTGGCCGACGCCTTTATCACCCTGAAACAGGCGGGCAAGATCAAACACGCCGGGGTATCCAACTTCACCGCCCGTCAGTTCGAGCTACTGCAATCGCGCCTCCCCTTCCCGCTGATCACCAACCAGCTGGAGATCTCGCCGCTTCATCAGGAAGGGACCCTCGATGGTACCCTGGATCAGTGCCAGCAGCTTGGTATCAAGCCGATGGCCTGGTCATGTCTCGGCGGCGGCCGACTGTTCAGCGATGACGCCTATGCCCCGCTGCGTGCCGAACTGGAGCAGATCCGTCAGGAAGTGGGCGCCCAGACTATCGAGCAGGTGGTCTACGCCTGGGTAATGATGCTGCCAAGCCAGCCGCTGCCCTTGATTGGCTCCGGCAAACGGGAGCGGATTGCTGCCGCCGTGGCCACCGAATCTGTCGAGCTGAACCGCCAGCAGTGGTTCCGCATCCGCAAGGCGGCGCTCGGTTACGACGTCCCCTGATAACAGCAAAACGTCCAGAAACAAAAACGGCATGGGGGAAACCCATGCCGTTTTTTTATTGCCGAGGCACCTTAGCGGTGGCGCTGTTGCGGGCGACCACGGGGAGCATCTGTCTTCGGTTTGGCCTGGTTGACGGTGATGGTACGGCCACCGACTTCAGTGCCATGCAGACCAGCGATGGCCTTCTCGGCATCACCATTGACCGGCATTTCAATAAAACCAAACCCCTTTGACTGGCCGGTATCGCGGTCGATGATGATATCAACCTTGTCGACCTGTCCAAACTGGCTGAACAGGGTTTTCAGTTCGTCGGCCGTCATCCGGTACGACAGATTTCCTACGTAAATCTTCATGCCATCCACTCTCGATTCAAGGTGCCTTCTCTATGCAATTCCCAGCATAACGGTAAGGGCACAACCCCTATGCCGGACCTGCCATGGCTTCATGCCGTGGCCTTCTCCACACTGTCGTCAAGTGATTGATCTCTTGGGTTAACAGTGCAGACAAGATCAATTCGAGTCACTGGCAGTATCTGAGCTTTGCCGGGAATTGTCGAGAAAATAGTCGACTCAGGCCGATTGCAGATCTGACAACCGTTGCGCCAGCATCTGGCGACCGTGCCAGGCCCGTTTAAAGCCGAAGCGATAGACAGACGGGCTCACCAGATGCAGCTCCCCCGCCTTGAGATCCAGCAAGGCCATAGCCGCCGCCAGCTCCTCTTCACTCAGTTGCAGATCGAGGCTGAAGTCGAGCCACTGGCCGTCGTGACCCACTCGCCGCTCCCGTTCGAGCGCCACCAGCTGGCTGCGGGGCAGTGCCAGCGCCTCATCCTTGTTGCCATTGAGCAGATAGATATGCTGTTCATCCCACCCCAGTTCCGCCAGGCGCCAGGGCTGCCAGCTGCGGGGCAGCGACACCATGATCCCGGTGATGCCACCAAAGACCACGCCCACCCAGTTGAGCAGCGCCATGGCGCCCCAGCCATCCCACAAGGAGGCCACCACCACGCCCCAACTCACCAGCAACAACAGAAAAATGACGCAGCGATAGCGAACCGCTGGCGGCATCAACAGCTGCACCTGGGAACCGGTAAGCAAGGATGTAATACGCATGAAAAGCTCCTGTCATCACGAAATGGCGCCATTGTGAATAGCCATCAGGATGCTGACAAGGGGGTTTTCTTTGTCATCCCCCTATAAAATCAATACCATGGCGTAAATGATCCTCAGTGGAACCCGCTTCTTGACCAGCTCGCAACCCTGTGTGCGCTTTTGTGGCGTTGACAAATTCTATGGCGATTTTCAGGCTCTTCATCACATCGATCTCACCATTGAACGTGGAGAGAAGTGGGTCATCTGTGGCCCGTCAGGCTCGGGAAAATCGACCCTGATCCGCACCATCAACGGGCTGGAGGGGATCGACGACGGCCAGCTGTTCCTGTTTGGCGAGCCGGTGACCCCTTCCTACCTGCGCCGCCTGCAAGGTCGGGTTGGCATGGTGTTTCAGCAGTTCAACCTCTTCCCCCATATGACGGTGCTGGAAAACCTGATGGTGGCGCCGGTGCATACCCTGGGGTTGCGCCCTCAGGAGGCCAAAGCCCGGGCGCTCGGGCTGCTCGAGCGGGTGCGCATTCAGGCGCAGGCCGACAAGTACCCCCACCAGCTCTCCGGCGGCCAGCAGCAGCGGGTCGCCATCGCCCGCTCCCTCTGCATGCAACCCGAGCTGATGCTGTTTGACGAGCCCACCTCCGCCCTCGACCCCGAGATGATCCGCGAAGTGCTCGATGTGATCCGCGAGCTGGCTGACGAGGGGATGACCCTGATCTGCGTTACCCACGAGATGGGCTTTGCCCGTCAAGTGGCGGATCGGGTGCTCTTTATGGATGAGGGGAAAATCATCGAGTCGGCCCCGCCCGCCCAGCTGTTCAACGCCCCCCGGCACCCGCGAACCCAGGCCTTCCTCGAACAGGTGCTCAGCTATCATGGCTAGGCTCAATCGTCCCCGCCTGCTTGGCTGGTTGTCAGGCACTGTGATGCTCTCTGCGCTACTGGGCTGGGCGCTCTATAGCGGCGCTCGCCAGATGGGCTATGAGTGGCAGTGGCCGCGGGTGTTGCCCTTTCTCGGCGAGTGGGATGAGGGGACCTTTTATGCTGGCCCCCTGCTAAACGGCCTGCTGGTCACTTTGCAGGTGGCGCTGCTCAGCCTGTTGGGCACTCTGGCGGTCGGGGTGTGCGTTGTCAGCCTGCGGCTGCTCCCATCACGGCTCGGCCCCTGGCTCGCCATCGCCTATCTGGCGCTGGTGCGTACCACGCCCCAGCTGGTGCAGCTCTATATTCTCTATTTCTTGCTGGGCCCCATGCTGGGATTGGCCCCCCTTGCCTGCGCCGTGTTGAGCCTCTCCCTCTATCAGGGGGCCTTCACCGCCGAAGTGCTGCGTGCAGGTGTACAGGCCATTCCCAAAGGACAGTGGGAGGCAGCCCAGTCGCTTGGCTTGTCACGGGCCATCACCCTGCGCAAGGTGATCCTGCCCCAGCTGGTGCGCATCACCTTGCCGCCGCTGACCAACGAGCTGGTCTCCCTTATCAAACATTCGGCGCTGGTGAGTGTGATCGCCATCTTCGATCTGACCAACGAAGGGCGTACTCTGGTTGCCGATACGTTTCTGACCTTTGAGGTGTGGTTTACCGTGGCCGCCCTCTATTTGCTGTTAACCCTGACGCTGTCAGCCTGTTCGCGGGCGCTGGCCCGTCACCTGAATCCGGATCAACAAGGACGCTAACCATGAATCTGTCATTCAAGACCACCCTGTCGGGCGCTGCCCTGCTACTGACAAGCCTGCTCACTCCGGCACTGGCACAAACTGCCCCCTCCGACACCCAGGCACAGATCGAGCAGAGCGGTACCCTGCGGGTCGGCATGTCCACCTTCGCCCCCTGGGCGATGCGCGACAAGCAGGGGGCCCTGATCGGTTTCGAGATTGACGTAGCCCGTCGCCTCGCCACAGATAACGGCTGGCAGGTAGAGTTCGTGCCTACCGCCTGGGATGGGATCATCCCCTCCCTGTTGGCGAAAAAATATGACGTCATCATCGGCGGCCTCACCATCACCCCCGAGCGGGAGAAGAGCGTGCGCTTCACCCAGGCCTACTCCCATTCGGGGGTGCAGCTGGCCGCCTCCAGCACCATGGCCAAAGAGAAGAAAACCGTGGCGGACTTCAACCAGCGCGGGGTGATCCTGGCGGTACGTCGTGGCGCCTCGCCGGTACAGGTAGCCAAAGCGCACTTCCCCAAGGCCACCTTGCGCCAGTTTGATGACGAGTCACAGATATTTCAGGAGGTGCTGAACGGCCGCGCCCACGGCGCCCTCTCCTCTTCCCCGAAACCCGAGCAAGAGGCGCTGCGCCACCCGGATGCCCTCTTTATGCCGTTTGCCGAGCCGTTGGCACAAGGCGATGAAGGCTTTGCCCTGCGCAAGGGGGATGATGCCCTGGCTGAACAGTTCAACGAGTGGATCGCCGCCCGTCAGGCCGATGGCTGGCTCAAGGCGCGCCATGACTACTGGTTCAAGTCGCTGGCGTGGGAAGCGCAGGTCGCCAATCCCTGATGCTGATGGCCCTCAAACAGACCATCCGGCGCATCGTCCGGAAGCCATGTCGGAACATCAACTGGCTGGATGGGGCGATCGCCCTGATCCTGCTGCTGGCTGGCCTCTGGCTGGCCAGCCGCTTGCACATCGGGGTGGCCTATCAGTGGCGCTGGCATGAGGCCTTCGATCTGCTGTTCACCCCAGGCCCTCACGGCGAGTTGCCCTACTTTTTCAGCGGTCTGCTCACTACCTTGCGCATCGCCCTGCTCGGCATGGTGCTGGCGCTGCTGCTCGGCACTGCGCTGGGGGTAGCCGCCTTCAGCCGCCGACCCTGGCTGGTGATGCCCGCGACCCTGTTTATCCAGCTGATCCGCAATCTGCCGCCGCTGGTCTTTATCTTCATCTTCTACTTCTTTATCGCCAACCAGCTGCTGCCTGCAAGCGGCCTCTCCCGCTGGCTCGGCACCGTATCACTCTCCCCGTGGCAAGAGGCGCTGTTTGGCCCACCTGCCCGCTGGGAGAACCTCATCTCAGGCACCCTCTGCGTTGGCATGATCAGCGCAGCCTTCGTCGCCGAGATCGTCCGCGCCGGGCTGACCGCCATCCCCCGTGGCCAGTGGGAGGCGGCGCAGAGCCTCGGGCTCTCTCCCTGGGTGCGGCTGCGCCATGTGATCCTGCCGCAGGCCATGCTGCTGATGCTCCCCCCCCTCACCGGCCAGCTCATTGCGCTGGTGAAGGATACCGCCATCGTTTCCCTTATCTCGGTGCAGGAGCTCACCTTCGTCGGTACCGAGATGGCCAACTCCAGCGGACTGGTCTACGAGATCTGGCTGCTGGTAGCCGCAGCCTATTTATCTATATGTTTGAGTCTGTTCGTATTGCTGAGCCGACTCGAAGCAAGACAAGGAGCACGCTCATGCTGACGTCCCTGTTGCTGGCGACCGTATTGCAAGCGGAAGCCATCGGTGGTTATGCCGCCGGTTGCCTGAAAAACGGTGTATCCTTGCCCCTCGAAGGGCCGGGTTATCAGGTGATCCGCACCAAACGGCTGCGCTACTACGGCCACCCCGACCTCATCCACTATCTGCAAGCGCTGGCCAACCAGACCCGCATGGCCGGGCTGCCGGATCTCTATATCGCCGATCTGGCGATGGCCCGTGGCGGCCCCTTTACCTCCGGCCATCGCAGCCACCAGACTGGCCTTGATGCCGATATCTGGTTTCGCATGACCAACCGCCCCATCAGCAAATGGGAGCAGGATGCCCCCAAGGAGTGGGCACTGATCGACGAACCCAGCTACAAGATGTTACCGGGCCGCTTTGGCCCACAGCAGCTCACCCTGCTGCGGCTTGCGGCCAGCAAACCCGAGGTGGCCCGCATCTTCGTCAATCCGGTGATCAAATCCGCGGTCTGCCAACAGGCTGGTAACGAACCCTGGGTCGCCAAGCTGCGCCCCTGGGTGGGCCACTTCAGTCACTTCCACGTGCGGCTGCGCTGCCCGGTGGGCAGCCCAGATTGCGAGCCCCAGGCTCCCATTCCGCCCGGCAATGGCTGCGGGGAAGAGCTGGCATCCTGGCTAAAAGACAAGCCCCAGTTGCCCAAGGTCTCCGGCATCAACAAGCGACCTGAGCTACCTGCGCGTTGTGGCAACTGACCCCAAGCTGGTATGGTGGTGTACTCTTGGTCGTACACCATCCATGGCGCACTATCGACTCGAAATATCAAAGGAGAACAACAAGATGGCCACATCACTCTGGCGCAGAACCACGCAGAGCCTGTTGACCCTGACCCTGCTGCTCGGCCTGACCGGCTGCGGCATGAACAATATTCCGACCCTGGATGAGCAGGTCAAGGCGAGCTGGGGACAGGTGGAGAACCAGTATCAGCGCCGCGCCGACCTCATTCCCAATCTGGTCGCCACCGTCAAGGGCTACGCCAGCCATGAGCAGGAGACCCTCAAAGCGGTCACCGATGCCCGTGCCCGGGTCGGCAGCGTGCAGGTGAGCGATCCTGCCAAGCTCAAGGAGTTTGAAGCGGCGCAGAACCAGCTCTCCAGCGCCCTCTCCCGCCTGATGGTGGTGGTAGAACGCTACCCCGAGCTGAAAGCGGATCAGCAGTTCCTTGCCCTGCAGGCCCAGCTGGAAGGAACCGAGAACCGCATCTCGGTGGCTCGCCGCGACTATATCGAGGCGGTACGCCAGTTCAATACCGAGATCCGCACCTTCCCCGGCGTCATCTGGTCCAAGTTGCTCTACTCGGATCTGGAAGCCAAACCCAGTTTCAGTGCCAAACCCGGTGCCGATGAGGCGCCCAAGGTCAGCTTCCAATGAAGATGATGCTGCGCTGGTTTCTTCCCTGTCTGCTGCTCTGGGCCAGTGCCCTGCAAGCGGCGCCGGACTTCCCGACGCTGAGCGGACGGGTGGTGGATGAAGCCAGTCTGATGTCCCGCAAACAGGCCCATCAACTGACCCAGCAGCTGGCCGCCTTTGAAAAACGCAGCGGCATCCAGCTGGTGGTGGTCTCTGTCGACAGCCTCGATGGGGAGACTATCGAGGAGTACGGCTACCAGCTCGGTCGCCACTGGGGGATCGGCCAGAAAGGCAAAAACAATGGCGTGCTGTTGCTGATCGCCCAGGATGAGCGCAAGGTGCGGATCGAGGTAGGCTATGGATTGGAAGGCGCCCTGCCCGACGCCATCGCAGCCAACATCATCCATGGTCGTATCCTGCCCGCCTTCAAGCGCGGCGATATGGTGGCCGGGATCATGGCGGGCAGCCAGAGCATCATGAAGGCACTCGCCGGAGAATATCAGCCGGTCGAGCAGCCAAAGAGTGACAACGGTGGCGGCCCCTGGCTGTTTATTCTGGTGGTGATTGCGATGATCGTACTCCACNGGGCCGGGAGGACGACGTCGGTCGGCCTACATGGCCGGTGGATTGGGTGCCGGCTCCTTTGGTGGTCGCTCCGGCGGCGGATTCAGCGGTGGCGGCGGCAGTTTTGGCGGCGGCGGAGCCTCCGGTGGCTGGTAACAGGAGTAAAGAGACAAATCATGATTTCTAAACAGTTCTTCCACACGCTTCAGGCCAAGGTGCGCGAAGCGGAGCTAGAGACTGATGCTGAACTGGTCACCGTGCTGGCCCCGGCCAGCGATGGCTATCGCTACATTCCCACCCTCTGGGCGGCGCTGCTGGCGATGCTCACCCCGCTGCTGGTGTTCCAGCTCGGCTTCTGGCTCGGCTGGTACGAAATCCTGCTGGTGCAGTGGTCGGTCTGGCTGCTGCTGAGCCTGCTGTTCCACTGGACCCCCATCAAGATGCGGCTCATCCCGAAGAAGGTTCGCCAGCACCGGGCTGCCCTGATGGCCCGCCTGCAATTTGTCGAGCAGGGGCTGCACCGCACCCGCGACCGGCTCGGGGTGCTGATCTTCGTCTCGGCCGCCGAGCACTATGTAGAAATACTGGTGGATGACGGCATCGCCCAGCATATCGACAACGGCCAGTGGCAGGAGATCATCGACGACTTCGTGGCGCGAGTGCGCAACAAGGAGATCGAACAGGGTTTTCTGGAGTGCGTGGAGCGCGTTAGCGCCATTCTGACCGACGCCTTCCCGGCCACCCGGGATCAAAACGAGCTGCCGGACAGTCTGATCATCCTCGACAAGCCCTGATCCGGTTTAAAAAACCGGCATTCTGCACAAGGGTTAGGCATTCGGAAAAGATTATGAAAAATAAGGGGAAAAGAGGTTGACCCACACAGTCCTTTCCCCTAAATTACGCCCCGTTCCAGCGCAACAGCGCAGCGAACGAAAATTTGGTGAGGTGTCCGAGTGGCTGAAGGAGCACGCCTGGAAAGTGTGTATACGGCAACGTATCGAGGGTTCGAATCCCTCCCTCACCGCCAAATTTAAAAAAACCGACCTCAGGGTCGGTTTTTTGCTTTCCGGCAAACGCAAACACCTATGCCGACAAGTGAGCCAGAGCCACGCAGCGGCGGGTCATCCACGCACTCATCCCCCGGTTTGCAAAGCCCTGATGGAACATCACTGCTTTTCGTATTGCCAGCTCCCGCCCCCTACCTTGCTTTTGTGATTGCCCCACCCGACAAGCGATCCTTCCTGTGACAACAGGAGCAACAAGATGATTGCAATGCCATCTTATGACCGCAACACGCCTTCTTTTATGGACGTTACCCAGCGCCCATTAATTGCTCAGCGATTGGATTTCATTTTGAAAAACTGATACTTAAGTAGCTACACTAGCCATTATCAACATGCAGGGACGTGTAAAAAATGAGCTTGATTGGCTTGGTACTGGCGTTGATCGCCATCCTTGGCGGCAACATGATCGAGGGGGGGCACCCCAGTGCACTGCTCGATCTGCCCGCATTCCTCATTGTGATCGGTGGCACCATAGGTGCTGCGCTGACCCAGTTCCCTTTCTCCGTCGTCGGCAGCACCATGAAGCGTTTCAAATGGCTGCTCTCCCCCCTCAAGCTCGACATGCATGAACAGGCCCAGTTGCTGGAGACTCTGGCAGGCAACGCCCGCCGCAGCGGCATGCTGGCGCTGGAAGGGATGATCGACGAGATCAAGGATCCTTTCCTGAAGAAAGGAGTGCAGATGATGGTTGATGGTTACGAGAAAACCAAGATACACGAGGTGCTGGAGAACGAGATCGAGTTCGAGCAGGAAGATCTCGAACAGACGGTCAAATTCTACGAAGCCATGGGCGGCTACTGCCCGACCATGGGGATCGTCGGGGCGGTGTTTGGCCTGATCCACGCCATGGGTCTGCTGGATGCCCCCGACAAGCTGGGCGGTGCCATCGCGGTGGCCTTTATCGCCACCATCTACGGGGTATCCGCCGCCAACCTGATCTTCTTGCCGTTCGGCAACCGCTACAAGGGGTTTGCCCACCAGATCCGCCACTACAAGGAGATGACCCTGACCGGCATTCTCTGCATCGTGGATGGCGAATCCCAAGCGCGCCTGCAAGTTACCCTCGAACCTTATCTGGGAGGTCACGGTGGCCAAAAAGAAAAAGGCTGAAGCACCGGAGAACCATGAACGCTGGCTGGTCTCCTATGCCGACTTCATGACCCTGCTGTTCGCCCTGTTTGTGGTGCTCTACTCCTTTGCCATGGCCAAGCAGTCCGAAACCCGAGTGCTTATCCAGGGCTTTATCGAGTCGCTGGGTAAAATCGGCCTCATCTCCCCGCCTGCCGGCTCACCCTTGATGCAGGGGGGAACAGGGATTCTCGAGCCGGAATCGAAGACCACGCCGAGCAGCCCGAAAGAAGAGACTGTACTGGAAAAAGATGCCCCCATGGCGGCATCGGACCCCTTCAACGAGACCATAGGTGCCTCGGAAAAACCGAGCGCCACCGAAGCCTGGCCCCACAAGACCAAGGAGCAGGAGTGGGTGCAGGTGACCAAGCAGAAGCTTGAGCAGCAACTCAAGGCCCAGATTGAATCGAAGGATCTCGAGGTCGAGCAACTCGGCAGTCAACTGGTGATCCGCATCGGCGAGAAGGCGCTATTCCCCTCCGATTCGGCGTTCCTGCAGCCCCAGTTCATCCCGCTGGTCAACAAGATCGCAGGCATTCTGGCCAATATCCCGGGGCAGGTAGTGGTCACCGGTCATACCGACAACTCCCAGGCGCCGGTGGAGCTTTATCGCAATAACTGGGAGCTCTCGGTGCTGCGGGCCTCTTCCATCGTGCAGACCATGCTGACCAACCCCCAGCTGGATGCCAGACGAGTCATCGCTCAGGGGGTTGCCGACACTCAACCCCGCTTTGCCAATGACACCCCTGAACATCGCCAGGCGAATCGCCGGGTCGATATCACCCTCTCCCAAGGCAAGGCAGCAGAAGAGTCGCTGCAACTGCTCAAGCCCTGATCCCCCCGCTCCTGCCTCGCGTGGGAGCCTCTTTTTAAAAACAAATAGCTCAATAATATCAACATCATAAGATCTTAATGATAATGATTGCCATTTATTGTCAAGTGGTCAGGCCTCTGCAATAATGCCGCCCCTCAGGCTTAAATAAAAACAATTATCATTATGAACAAACTGCTTCAGGCATGGCCGGCACTCCTGTGTGCCTCCGCTGGCGCGGCCGATCTTCCCCCTGTGGAGAAGGCTCG
This sequence comes from Aeromonas sp. s13, assembly GCF_040907905.1. NCBI lineage: Bacteria > Pseudomonadati > Pseudomonadota > Gammaproteobacteria > Aeromonadales > Aeromonadaceae > Aeromonas > Aeromonas sp. s13. The sequence continues at coordinate 64,347 of NZ_JBFOCS010000056.1, forward strand.
CAGCGACGACACCATCATTGTCACCGGGCAACGGGTACAACAGAAACTCTCCGATGTCTCCGGCTCCATCACCGTCATCACCCAGGAAGAGCTGGACCGTCAGGTCGCCAGCGAGCTGACTCATGTGTTTCGCAAGATCCCCGGTGTCTCGGTCACCGGATCTGCCGGGCGACCGCAAAACATCAGCGTGCGCGGCATCGGTGGCAACCGTATCCTGCTGATCAAGGATGGGGTACGCGTCAGTGACGGCTTTGGCGCCGACAACATCAATGACAAGGTGGGTCGCTTCAACTTCGACCTTGATGACATCAAGCAGATTGAGGTGGCCAAGGGGGCCGGCTCCTCCCTGCATGGCTCCGATGCCATCGGCGGCACCGTGGTGATGAATACCAAGCAGCCGGAAGATTATCTGCAACAGCAAGATAGCTATCTGGCGGCCAAAACCCTCTACGGTGGCGACAGCAACAAGAAGAAGCTCAGCATGACCGGCGCGGTACGGGCACTGGAGAGCGAACATCTGTTGCGCCTCTCCGGCTGGCGTGGCAACGAAACCGCCAACTTTGAAGAGAACCGCATTCCGGCTGATTTGGATGGCATGAGTGCCTCCACCAGCAGCCGCCTCCCCCTCAATGCCCATCACGCTCTGCGGCTGGAGCTGGACTACTACGAGGATCACGCCAAACGCCAGATGGGCCCAAAGGCGGTGCCCCAACCCGATGGCAGCTGGGACGTGATCGGTTTTCAGGAAGATGGCGATCAGCGCACCCAGGGCGGCAAGTTCAGCTGGGAAGCCAGCGATCTGGGCATGGTCGATACCCTCAACTGGAGCCTGTTTGGCAACCAGTCACGCAACGAAGCCAACCAGCGCCAGCTGCTGCGCAACGATGCCCTGAGCGGCTATCCCAGATATCGCAGCCAGCGCACCCTCTCCACGTTCGAGGAGCTGCGCCTTGGCAGTGAGCTGGAGCTGCAGAACAAGCTGAGCACCGGCTCGCTGGATCACACCTTCAGCTACGGTGTGGAAGTGGAGCAGGCCAACCACGAGCGACCGGTCAGCAATCTGACCCTGGAAGATGGCATCACCACCCAGGGACAGAAAGCCCCCTTCAGCAAGGCCGAGACCCGCCGCGATGGCATTTGGCTGAGCGATGTGATCGATCTGGGCAACTGGCAGTTTACCCCGACCCTGCGCTTTGACCGCCAGCGCCTGCGCGCACCGGACAGCAATCTGGCCGAGAACCACAGCGACCACATTTCCCCCAGTGTGGCGGCCAGTTACCGCTTCAACGAAACATGGCGCAGCTGGCTCAGCTATGCCAACGGCTTCCGCGCCCCCGCTTACGATCAGGTTTACGGCAACATTCCTCACTACTTTGCCATGCCGCCGTTCGAGATCATTGCCAACCCCAACCTCAAGGAGGAGACCAGCCACAGTCTGGAGTGGGGAGTGAATGGCCAAAGCGACAACTGGAGCGTCAAACCGGCCGTTTTCTACAACCGCTACTACAACTTCATCGACTGGCGCCAGACCGGTTTTCGCCTCGATGACGGTGTCTTCCTGCGCCAATATCGCAACGTTGCCAAAGCAGAAACCTGGGGCGCCGAGCTGGCCGCCAGCCTCTGGCTGAGCGATGAGTGGGAGCTTTCGACCAATCTGGCCTGGATGGATGGCAAGGATCACCGCGGCGAGCCGCTGCGCACCCAGACACCGCTGGAAGGCAACACCACCCTGCGCTGGCAACAGCTCGACTGGGGGGTTGAGCTCAGTGGCAACTATGCCGCCGCCATGACCAAGGTGCCCCAGTGCGCCAATGCGCAGACTGGCTACAACGGTGCCTGCCAGAGCAGCGCAGGCTGGTTCAGTCTGGATCTCACCGGCGACTGGCAGATCACCGAGGAGCTCAAGGTCAATGCCACCATCGGCAACCTGCTCGATACCCGCTACGTCCGCTATCAGGATGTGGCCGGACTTCCGGCTGGCAGCGATACCTCCCTCTACAGCCAGAGCGGCCGCTACCTGTCAGCCAGCCTCAGCTACCGTTTCGTGGGGATGTGATGAAACATCATGCAATCATGGCGGCCCTGTTGGCCGCCCCGTTGGCGTGGGCGCAAGAGGCCCTGCCACCGCCGATCCCGTCCCAATCGCACCTGATTTCAGGCAATCCCGTACGCCAGGATCCCTACTTCTGGTTGCGGGACGAGAGCCGCAGCAACCCGGCCATACTCGCCCTGCTCAAACAGCAAAATCACTGGAGCGAGCAGCAACTAGCCGCGCAGCAGCCGCTGGAAGCAACCTTGCGCGCCGAATTTGCCCGCCATCCGGCGGGGGAATCTGTGCCAGAGAACTGGCTTGGCCGCGGCGATCAGGCATGGCAGCTGCGCCCGGATGGCTCACTCTGGCAACGCCACGGGGGCAAGGTGCAGCAGCGGCTTCCCGCCAGAGCGGGTGAGGGCTATTACGAAGCGGGCGGCTGGGCCCTGAGCCCGGATAACCGCACGCTGGCCATCGCCGAAGACAGGCGCGGCGATCTCGACTATCAGGTCACCCTGCTCGATCTCCAAAGCGGCAAGGCGCTGGCCAGTTTGGCACAGCGCAGCGCTGATCTCGCCTGGTCACAAGATGGTCGCACCCTCTACACCATCGCCAACGAGCGCTACACCCTACGCCCCTGGCAGCTGCGCAGCTGGCAGGATGGCCAGGAGCAGACTCTCTATGAGGAGCAGGATCCCGCCTGGCTGCTCAGCCTCTATCGCACCACGGATGGCCAGCATCTGGTGTTGCAGGGCAACAACCACGACAGCTCGGAGCAGTACCTGCTCGACTCGGGCAAGCCGCAGCAGGTCAAACCCCGCCAGCGCGGGGTGGAATACTATCTGGACAGTCAATCCGGCTGGGTGATCAAGAGCAACCGAGAGGGGGTGTTTGCCCTCTACTCAGCCAGCACGCCGCTCGGTGAGTGGCAGCGCCTGTGGCCCGCCAAAGGGGAGGATCTCGGCGATCCCGAGAAGTGGCGACTGTTTGATCGCCATCTGGTGGTGCAGTTTCGCCAGCAGGGGGAGGATTGGCTCGCCCTGCTCGATCGCAACGGCCATGAACGCCAGCGCCTGCCGCTGGCCAGTGGCGCCGGTACCGGCTGGCTGCAAGGAGAACATGACCCGGCCAGCGACCGCATTCTGGTGCGCAGTCAGGGCTTGAGTCAGCCCCCCGGCCAGCGCTGGCTGGATTTGACCAGCGGCCAGTGGATCAACGACCAGCACACCGCAGGCAATAAAGTATTGCCCTATCAGAGCGAGCGGCGCTGGATCACCTCTGCCGATGGCACTCGGGTGCCTGTCTCGCTGGTGTGGCGCAAGGATATGGCCCCTCGCGCCGTACTGCTCTACGGCTATGGCGCCTATGGCACGCCGATGCGCCCCTACTACCAGAAAGAGCTGTTAAGCCTGCTGGATCGGGGCTTTGTCTACGCCATCGCCCATGTGCGCGGCGGCGGCATGCTGGGGGAGCAGTGGACCCGCGACGGACGGGGCATCCACAAGCAGAACGGCATCAGCGACTTTATCGCCGCAGGTAGCGTCCTGCGCCACTGGTCGCCCGACTCTGCTCCCCTGCCCCTGTTTGCCATGGGGGGCAGCGCGGGGGGCACGCTGGTTGCTGCGGCCCTCAACCAGCAACCGACACTCTTTAGCGGTGCCGTGTTGCAGGTTCCCTTCGTCGATATGCTCGGCACCATGAGCGATCCTGCCCTCCCCTTGACCCGTCAGGAGTATCAGGAGTGGGGCAACCCGGCCAAGCCCGCAGAGTATCAGGCGATGCGCCGCATCAGCCCCTACGACAACCTGCACCGCGCCCCCTACCCGCCCCTGCTGGTCACTACCGCCCTGCACGACAGCCAGGTGCCCTACTGGGAGCCGGTCAAGTGGCTGGCCCGCCTGCGGGAGCACAGCACGGGCTCCGGCCCCTACCTGCTGCTGACCGAACTGGAGGGTGGCCACCGCGCCGGTGGTGGCGATCGGGCTCGTGAATTTGCCTTCTTGTTGCATCTGGCGGGGATCAATCAATGACCCTGCCGCTGATTGGGAGTACCACTATGAAACCCCTGTTGCCCGCCCTCTTGCTGGGGCTGGCTGGCTTTTCCACTCAGGCCGCCGAACTGCGTTTTGTCGAACAGGACGCCCCGGCCGATACCCGCCTCTGGCTCGAACAGCAGCTCGGCGTCACCCTGAGTGATGCCCCGGCCTACCAGCGCCAAGGCAAGCTGGGCCACTATCTTCACTATCGCCAGCAGCTCAATGGCGCACCGATCGCCGGCCTGATGGCCGCAGTCAGTCTCGATGAGCAGGGTCGCCCGTGGCGCCTTTATCACAATACCCGGCTGATGCAGGCACAGGCGGCTCCATGTGATGAAGCAAGCCGCGCCGGGGTGGATGCCTATACCGCCACGCTGGATAGTACGGTGTGGCAATTCGCTGGCAGTGACGAAGCCCAGCCCTGGTACTGGCAGGATGGCGACACCCTGACTGCGGCCTGGCGTCTGCTGGCGGTGGAAAGCCAGCCGGGCAACAGCAAGAGCAGCCACTGGCAACTGTTTGTCACCTGCGATGGCAGCGCCCTGCTGGGGCGCACGCTGCAAGAGGCCAACACCCGTGCCGAAGCAGTCCCGCTGGCAGGGGAAGCGGCCACGGTGCAGGCCCGCATCTTTGCCCTCGACCCACGCACTCAGCTGCAAGATGGCAATTTGCTGTGGCGCCACGATCTGGTGCTGGACAAGCGGGCCTATCGCACCGTCCCGCTCACGGTACAAAAGGTGGATGACACCTACCAGCTGAGTGGCCCACGCGCCCGGGTCGTGGATGGCACGGAGCCGGAAACTGCCCCCTTTAGCAGCCCTGATGCCGATGGCTTCCAGCTGGATCACCAGCAGCCCGCCTTCCTCGATATCAATGGCTACTACCATCTGGATCTGGCCCAGCGCCATGTGGAATCCCTTGGCTATCCGACGCTGATGGGCGGCCCCCTGGCCATCGATACCGATGCCGGGGAGCAGGACAACTCCCTCTATGACCCCTTCCTGCGCCGGTTGGAAATTGGCCGGATAGGGGTGCCCGACGCGGAAGATCCCATGGTGATCTGGCACGAATTTGGCCATGCGGTGCAGCACCATATCCTGCCCGACATGGGAGAAGAGGGGGACTGGGGCGCCATCGGCGAGGGCTTTAGCGACTATCTGGCCGCCAGCTGGCGCCAGCGCAGTCCCGAAGCCCGCCAGTTCGAGCCTTTCATGGTCTTCAACTGGGATGCCAGGATCAGCGGCCGGACGCCCCGTCAGCTCGATGATCTGCGGGCGCGCTATCATCCGGGCTTCCTCTATCCGGCTCACCTCACCATCAACGGTAGCAACGGCGACCAGCTGTGGGGCACTCCGCTCTTCACCGCGCTGCGCCAGGCCGTTGAACAGTATGGCGAGGTAGCCCGTGACGAGTTCGATACCCTGCTGATTGAATCCCACTTCGGCCTCGGCCCGCAGGTGCGGATGCCCCAGCTGGCGCGCGTCACCGTGGATACCGCCAACCGCCTCTATCCGGACCGCAGCTATGGCAAGCTGCTGGAGCAGGCCTTCCGCCACCACGCCCTGCTGCCCACGCCCATCGCGGCCCGCCTTGCCGATGACAGCTACCTGTTGCCCGGGGAGAAAAAGAGCCTCGCCATCGAATTGACCAACCAGAGCGGCCGCCCCCTGACCGTGGCTGACGCCAGCCTGCTCCCGAGCAAGGGGCTCATGGGTGACGGTCACTGGCAGGGAGAGCTCAACGCCGATGGCACCGCCCGCTGGACCCTGCCGCTGGAAGCAGCGAGCAACCTGACCTGTGGCGAGGCAGTCACCTTGCCGCTGCAGTTCCAGCTCACCCTGCCCAGCCCCACCGAGCGCCAAACCCGCCTTGACCTGCAACTGCCGATCGGTGAACCGCTCTGGCAACGGGCCATCGGCCAGGGTGGCCAGATCAAGGATGCGGTGAGCGATGAGCGGCACGGCCTGTCCCGCTTCACTCTCACCCTGCCCGAGAGCAAGGCCCGCATCGACAGCGGATTCGTGGTCGCCCTCGATCTGGAGCACAGCAAGCTGGAGCAGCTGGAGATCTGGCTCACCTCCCCTTACGGCACCCGGATCAGCCTGTGGAACAAGGGCTACGCCAGCCATACCCGGCTCAAGGGGGAGTTTCCCCGTGAACTGGTACCGTTCGAATCACTGGACAAGCTGCACGGCGAACCGCTCGCTGGCCGCTGGCTGCTGGAGATCAACGACACCAGCGCCGGTGACACCGGTCAGTTGCGCAACTGGCGGGTAGCCCAGCAAGTCGGCGCCCGCTGCGACAAGGATGAAGCCCTGCCCAACACCGGCATCATTCCCCTTGAGCAGGATGAAGGGGGTGGCGGCACGACTTCCCCCCTGCTGCTGTTGCTGGCCCTCTGGCCCCGCCTCTGGCGCCGGAGCACCC